>WJKD01000305.1 GCA_014729315.1 Promethearchaeota archaeon
AATTGAAGTCGCACCTAGATTCGAACTATGGGATCAAGACCACAAAATTCCTTGCGAATTAGGGAATAGACAAGTTTTTGGAGAAAATGGTGGACCAGGAGGGTTATTTCATTCTCTCAGGATTGTACCACCGATTCTAGAAATTTGCGAAGATATCCAAAAAGTTTGTCCAAACGCTTTCTTTATCAATTTTTCAAATCCAATGTCCAGAATTTGTCTTGCTATAAAAAGAAAGTTTCCTCGTCTTAAATTTGTAGGACTTTGTCACGAATACCATCATTTTAAACTCCATTTTAGTAGGATTCTTGATACTCCACTTTCAAATTTAGAGATTAAAGCCGGGGGACTCAATCATTTCGGCGTGGTTTTAGAAATCAACTACAAGGATACTGGGAAGGACGCTTACCCCGATTTGAGACAAAAGGGACCTGAATACCTTAAATCATTAAAAATAGTCGATGTGGATCTGAATCGATACATATTAGAGAAATTTGGATACATCCCTTACACAACAGATTCGCATTTTGGAGAATATATTCAATGGGCCTGGGATATTGCGGACATTTTAGGAACAAGACGATTTAAAGAAAATTACATCGAAGTGATCACTTACGAAGGAAACAAAATTGAAAAACTGATTAAAAAGGGTAAAGGCGCGAGATTGGTGAAACCTGACGAAGAACGTGCTATTCCCATAATCGAAGGGATTATCAAAGATTCAAACCATATTGAAGCATCCGTAAACCTTCCCAATAACGATGTTATTACAAATCTTCCAAAAGACCTCGTCGTAGAGTGTCCTGCAGTAGTGAATAAAGAAGGTCTCAAAGCTATTAAATTAGGAGACTTTCCTAAGGGATTAGCCGCGTTATTTAGAAACCAAGCTTCAGTCCAAGATATGGTCGTTGAAGCAATTTTAACTCAATCGAAAGAAATTGCACTCCAAGCATTATTAGTAGATCCTGTTATTCATAGTTGCGAACAAGCCGAAAAGATACTCGAGGAAATGATGCACGCACAATCGAAATATCTTCCGTTAAAATAAGAATTAAAATTGAACTTTTAATTTCATTCTGAAACCTTAGAAAGCTAGAATCCATTTTTTTTATACTTTTTACTATTACTTGATTATCTTAGATTAGTCTGAAATAAAAAAGGAATAGTATGGAAAAAAAAGTTGTAAGAAGTATTACAAAAAACAAAAAAGGCGATTATATTTCAATTTTCAATATGGTAATTTAAATTATTCCTTAACTTTTTTTTCCTAATTCATAAATTAAATAACTTATTTATAAATCTTTATTATATATTCTATTAATTTCTGTATAAAGGTTATATCTACCTATTCTTTTAAAATTTATAGACAATCCATCCAAAAGTTAATGGGGCATTCATTATCTGGAATTGCATAAATATGATGTTATTTACACCTATGTTAAGCTTTAAGTAATTCTAAATATTTACTGAATATAAGAGTATAATTTATTAGTTATCAAAAAGGTTTTATATGTTTATCTTTTCAAATAGCTTAGAATCTGTAACATTTGAGAAAATTAAAAATTAAGAGTTTAGGAAGTTATGGAAATAAAAAAGGAAAAGATTATCGATAGAGCTGCAGCCTTAGTATGTATTGGAATAGGGATTTTTTTCGCATTGATTATTATCTTTTTTTTTGACAATATTCAAGAAATTTTATATCTATTTAGTGTTTAGAGTCCTGTTAGGAATAAGGGAAAATATTGTGTGAAAAACATTAAGAAAAAGATGAAAAAGAAAAGAAATTTCAAGTTGTAATAATCATCCAATAAATCTAGTCTGTACTTGCTCATAGAGATTCTGCTTATATACTGTTCTTAACCCTATCAATGAACCTAAAAAGTATAGGATGATTGGTGGAATAGTTATTAATAAAATCGCTGGAAATCCGATAATTACTTCAAATGGGAAATTTTCAGCATAGATTTGTCCCATTTGAACTGTTAAAGGATAAGTGAATCCTATAGCAAGAAAGATAGGAAAGAGTCCTTGAAGAAAATTCTCAAAAAATATGACTTTAAAAATCTGACGTTTTTTATACCCCAAAGAGCGTAATATACCATATTCGTGATTCTTATCGTAAATATTCATGATAGAGTTGTAAAATACGATAAAAAAAGAGACCAATAAGGCGTAGATGTTAATTATTTGCATCACGTAAGCAAAATTATCCACAAATTCAAGAATCTCCTTTCTCATCTCATCAGCATCGAAAATAACTTCGACATTTCCTAAGTCGTAAATATCTTCAACAATGTCATCTTTATCAGCATTATCTTCGAGAATGATATATACACCATCTATTAAATCAGTATTATTATAAAAAATATCTTGACCTGCATCTAAAGTTACATAAGGGGTCATAATTAATTCGTTATGAATACCCACAATTTCAAACTTATGCTCACCGCTTGTAGAAGTTTCAATAGATACTTTATCACCTAACTCTTTACCTAATCGTTTAGCATCGACCGAACAGAGCACGATCTCATCATCCTTCTTCGGTGGGGAGTTTTCCTCTTTAGAACCCTCCCATGTGAATTTATGGAATTCTGTATTTGCGATATCAATCCCTTGGAGGATGAGACTTTGATCCTCGTTATCACCCTTAGCTTTAGCGGTTACCAAGCCTTTCGTATATACTTTAACTTTTTCAATGTCATCTATTTCTTTAATACAGTTAAGGATTGAATCAGGACTTGATTTATTTGAGCTTGTCTGAAACACCACATTCAGGTCCCATCTTTCGTTGGACTGGATGTCGTTCCCATCGGTTCCGAATGTTCTATCTACGTTATAATAGATACTATCCATAAGATTTTGAGACGCTGAAACAATAAGTAGGGATAGTGTCATAGCTGCGACGGTAAAAAAGAGTCTTTTTTTATTCGTAAATAAATTTTTGAACACTAACCGATTTAGCATATGTTTTGGCCATTTTTTCCGTTTCTTCGTATTTTTTATTTCTTTAGAGACTTCTTCTTGTTCGTAAATTAGCTCAGCGATAATTTTTTTAGTAACTTTTCTGATAGAGAACAGAGTGCTTAAGAATGTCAAAGAAAAACCAATAGCAAGGCCTATATAGATTATATCCGGTAAGAAAATAAAGGTAAATTCAAACGCGCTAAGATGAGTTAGTTCAGCAAACATAACATTCAGCATCATAAAACCAAAGAAATAACCAACCAAAATTCCAGCGGGAATAGAGATCAAAGATATCAGGATAACATTAAAAAGAAAGTGTTTTATGATGTCTTTTTTTGTATAACCAAGACCTAACAATATTCCTATTTGTTGCTTTTGACTGTAAATGTATCTATTAAATATTACATAAACAATAATTGCACCCATTAATGCCATAAATAACATAATAATCATCATAACTTCGCCCGTATTCTCTACATCCGATTTCATTAAATCGTAGACATAGGAATCTTCAAACTTTTCGGATTCTTCGATATTAACTTGACAGGTTTTTTCTAGGTAATCTTCTACGTCGTCGTTGCCATCCTCGTCGTCGCCATCAAAGGTAACAGCAATATTATTGTAATCTCGCGTCTGGTAACTTAAAATCAATGGCGTTAGATCTTCGGAAACAGTGGAATTGTAATTAATCAAATAATTGATAATATAATTTTTGAGCGTTGTTTTTGACATGAAAATCACGCCCATTGAACCTTGTAATGGGAAGATCAATTCAGGATTGCTTGTCATCGAAACAAATTCGGGTGCGTTGCAAGTTCCTATAATTTCTAGTTTTGCTCCGTATAACCCTCCTATTTTTATATCATCTTCAAGATCTAAATTATTTTCGTTAAAAAACAAGGAATCAACTACCACGCTTATATTATCAGCTTCTTCATCGTTGAAATCCTCACCCTCCAATAGATGATAGTCAAAAACATCGGGATCCTCCTCAGCTTCGTTTAGTCCCACTAAAAGCAAGTACTTTCGATCTTTTTGGCCACTCAATTTCGTAGATGTCTGCCAAAACAGTCTACCCGTAAATTTATCAACTTCGTCTATGTTATCGAAACCATCTAATTGGGATTGATTTATCCATGTCGTTTCACTTAATTGATAGGTGTAATCTGCGTGATTAACCTCATCGAAGTATAGGTTCATCATCGGTAATGCTGCTTCAATACTATAATATAAGCCTAAACCTCCTCCAAGAGATAAAATAACCACAATAACAATAAGATAACCTCTCCATCCAAGTTTCTTGAAGTCTTTTATGGCTTTTTTGTATAAGATATTCATCCTATCTAATCAACGTCGTTTTGATTGTCTATTTTACCATTTTTTAATCTTACAATATTTGTCGCAAATGATTTGGCGATATTCTGATTATGAGTTACCAATACGATAGTGATTTCAATTTCCTCGTTTATTTCCTTCATTAAATCTAAAACTTTTCCACCTGTAATCGTGTCAAGATTTCCAGTAGGTTCATCGCATAAGAGAATAAATTTTTTACCCACAAAAGGAACCTTTGCCAGTGCTCGTGCAATAGCAACTCTTTGCTGTTCTCCACCTGATAATTGAGATGGATAGTGATGTAATCTCTCACCTAACCCGACCTTAGATAAATAATCCTTGGCAATTTGACGAGTATCAAGTTTTTCATCAGCCTTTTTGTTTAAAAGCTCAATTCCTATTATAACATTATCAATAGCTGTAAGCGCAGGAAATAAATTAAAGAATTGAAAGATAAACCCAACTCTGTCGCGTCGATAGGATGTCATCTTGGAACGATCGAATTTAAGGATATCAGTTTCAAAAATCGTAAGCTTCTCTCCATCTTCATCTGCTAAAGTAATTCCACCCAATAAATTCAATAATGTTGTTTTTCCAGAACCACTCGGACCTAAAACAACAACCCTCTCTCCCTTATTTATCCTTAAATCTATTTCCTTTAGAGCTTCAACCTTTACTTCGCCAGAAATATATGTTTTGGATATACTCTGTAGTTCAACCGCAAATCTTTGAGCTTTCGACATTTTTGTATTGCTCCCTTTTTCTTTTAAATAGTAAATATTAATAAACAAAAATAGGAACGACTATTTAAATTTTCTTTCGCGTTTCTATAATTTGCGCGACTTGACTTCTGGTTATATTTCTTCAAGATTTCATAATTTACATGAATTTAATAAGATACGGTTTTTCCGTAAAAATTTATTTTCAATAAGTTCATTACTTAATAGATGAAAACAAAATCAAATTCTAAATTCTATAAGCTCTTAAACTCTATTAGTTCTAAACTAACTTACGATATACTTGAGCTATATCTATCTAATAAGGGCTTAAATTTAACCGAAACGGCATCTCAATTAAACCAATCAGTTTCCACCGTCCAAGATTATTTAAATAAATTAAAAGATACTAATTTAATTTATAGAATTGACAATAATTACTATCTTTCTAATTACGGTCAATACTTTCTTAAAGAACTTAATAACTTTGCTGTTTTTAGTAAAGTGAGTCATATATTTGGGAAGATTCCCGTAAACATGATCCCTTTAGAATTTATTAATGATTTGCTTCCATCTTTAATCGATGTGAAAATTGAGAATAGCTCCTGGCATTTCATGAACGGTATGCAAGAACTTTTAAATAATTTCAAGAAAGAAATGATGATAAATAAAAACTTTATTAATTTTAAGGTTCTTGGATGGTGGAGCATCGAATACGATTTTCAACTGTTCCAAACAATGTTCAAAGATTTTAAGCTTGATCTTAAATCCTTTCAAAAAATTTTTGACGAATATAACTTTCAAATAAAACTAATTTCCGATAAGATTTTTCTTGATGAGCTGAGGAAATTTAAAAAACTAAGAGAAGTTCTCGATTATCTTAATGTTTTTGAGAATTTTCGAATATACGAGGGAGAAATATTTAATTTTTCAATCTTGAAATTCAATCGCTTTATCGGATTATTTCTCGTAGATGAAAACGATATTGACGTAAAAAATCATCTATTTTTCAAAGAAAATCTCGAAATGGATATGTTTTTTGAAAAAATCTTCGATTATTATTGGAAAAGGTCAAAACCGGTCAGAAAATTCTCAAAATTGTTTTGATTTTTCAGATATTTTATAACTGAATTTAATTTGATTCAAATAATAATTCAATTTTGAGATGCGAGTTCAATGAGAATAACTTTTTATGATAAGATATTTAATAAAAAAAACCCAAATAAAATAAAACTAATAAAATTTAATTGTATATTCTTCTGATTTAAAGAGTTATTATGACGCTTATTAAAGAGCTTTCTGACGCAGTAATCGCAGGAGATTCTGAGCTATCGCGTTCCCTGGCTAAAGAAATAGTTAAACAAGAATCTAATATTAAAGACGCTATTTTCGAAGGATTAAACGCTGGAATGAAAAAAGTAAGCGAACTTTATGCTAAAAGGGAATATTTTCTTCCAGAAATCATTGTTGCTGCTGACGCGCTCTACGATGCTCTCGAAATTTTTAAACC
>WJKD01000306.1 GCA_014729315.1 Promethearchaeota archaeon
ACTATAATTAGAGCAAAAGAAGATTTTTTAGATTTGAAAAACAGACTCCTAAAAGAGTTCACGCAAGAACTAACCAATGAAGTTAGAGAGCGTATCAAGAAAAGTTACAAAAATTATCTTAGTTATTTGAAGAATTACATTGATAAACCTAACCTCATTAATGGAAATATCGCTGATTTAACAATAATTCTAAATTCTAAAGACTACGATTATCTTTCAAAAAATAAAGACGAATGCGATAAAATATTTGAAAAAAGCGTAAAAATAAAAGAATCAGATAATCAATTTATTGGGGGATTTATTCTTAAGCAAGCTGAAGACAACATTTCTTACGATTACACACTAAATAATCTAATAGATAAGAAATCAACAGTAATTCAAATTGAATTTTCAAAAATTATTAGCAACCAAAAGATTAAAGACATTGAAAAAAAATTTGAAGAATTTATAAATAATCAAAGAGAAAATATTGAGGGGTATTTAAGAGAATATGACCAAATCTGAAACAGACTTGAACCAGGGGTATATCTCAGCCATCAATGGATCTTTAATCGAAGTAAAAGGATTGGAAAACGAGGTCAAGCTTCACGATCTAGTAAAGATCTCAAATTTTAACATCTTAGGCGAGGTCATCCAAATATACAATGATTATGTCGTAGCTCAATGCTTCGAAAATACGACTAATTTGAGATTACGGGAAAAAGTTACTAATCAAAAAGCACCTTTATCAATGGAATTAGCTCCTGGATTATTGTCCAACATATTCGACGGAATTTTAAGGCCATTAGATGTAGCGTTCAAAAAGATCGAGAATGGAGGATTTTTGGAACGAGGAATCGAGATCAAATCGCTTTCTCGGACGAAAAAATGGCACTTTGTCCCAGAGAAAGAGGTTGGTGACAAAGTATCGAGCGGGGATATAATCGGAACAATTCAAGAAACAGATTTAATCGAACATCGCATTTTTATTCCTCCAAATAACTCGGGCGCGCTTTCTTTCATAGCTGAAGAAGGAGACTACACGATTGTAGAAGACATTTACAAAATCAGAAATGATGATAATGATGAAAAAGCGTTTCAAATGCTTCAAAAGTGGCCGGTCATCAGAAATCGACCTTACAAAAGAAAATTTCGCCCCGAAGATCCTCTTATCACCGGTTTACGTGTTATTGATTTATTGTTTCCAGTTGCTAAAGGAGGCACAGTTGCAGTACCCGGTGGATTTGGGACTGGAAAAACTATTATCCAACAATCTCTGGCAAAGTGGTGCAAGGCTGATGTCATTGTATTTGTGGGGTGCGGAGAAAGAGGTAATGAGATTGCTGATATTCTAAAACAGTTTGCAGAGATCAAAGATCCTAAAACAAACCTTCCCTTATTGGAAAGAATCGTATTAATCGCCAATACTTCAAACATGCCAGTTTCGGCGAGAGAAGCCAGTATCTTCTCTGGAGTCACCATTGCGGAGTATTATCGAGATATGGGATACGATGTTGCTTTACTTGCTGACAGTACTTCTCGCTGGGCAGAATCTTTAAGAGAAATTTCTGGTTTATTAGAAGAAATGCCTGCCGAGGAGGGATATCCTGCCTATCTTCCCTCTAAACTCTCGAGTTTTTATGAAAGAGCTGGGATCGTAGAATTATTAGGCTCTGAGAGCGGAGAGAAAAGGATGGGATCACTTACTATTATCGGATCCGTTTCTCCTCCTTCAGGGGATTTTAGTGAACCCGTGACATCAAACACGAAGCGGTTTGTTCAAGCTTTCTGGGCCTTAGATGCCGAATTAGCATATTCTAAGCATTATCCCGCAGTAAATTGGCGAGATTCTTATTCAAATTATCCAGAATACATTTCCGATTGGTGGTTTGAATGTGAAGATGAAGATACGGATTGGTCAGAACTGGAACTCGATTGGTTTGAGTGTAGAAATCAGTTTAACAACATCCTTTCAACTGAAAGCAACTTAAAAAATATAACCCAATTATTAGGAGAGGAGAATTTACCCGAAGATCAACAACTCGTCCTATTTATTGCTAAAGTTATTAAAGATGGTTTTCTCATCCAAAACGCGTTCGACGAGATTGACTGTTATACTAGTCCTAAGAAGCTTTTAGGCCTTGCAAAGTTAATACTGTTATTTTACAACGAAGCAAAAAAATTGTTGAAACAGGGTATATTAATTGAAGATCTAAAGGACCTAGACATCATTGACGAGATTTTAAGAGTTAAAAATTCCATACCAAATAACGAATTTGATCAGATACTCGACTTAAAGAGCAAACTTTTAGACGAATTAGATTCCTTAAAATCGATGTTTGGGGTGTTGAAAAAAATATGAGCGTTATTTATAGAAAAATTCAGCAAATTGTTGGTCCGCTGGTGTTTGTAAAAAACGAGCATAATGTACAATATGGTGAAATCGTCAAGATTGTAAGTAATAATGGAGAAACTCGAACTGGTCAAGTAGTGAAGATGGATCAAAAAATAATTGTAATAGAAGTCTTTGAAGATACAACCGGACTCTCTACTTTAAATTCTAAGGTTATATTTACCGACGACTCGTTTAAAATCAAATTATCCAAGGACATGTTAGGAAGAACATTTAATTCGCTGGGCAAACCAATTGATATATCTACAAAAAAGATTCTTGAAGCTGATGTCATTACCAACGACGAGAGAGATGTGAATGGGGCCCCGATCAACCCATTTGCTCGTGAATATCCTTCAGATATAATTCAAACGGGGATTAAAGTAATTGATGGGCTGTTTACTTTAATTCGAGGTCAAAAATTACCCATATTCAGCGGTCAGGGAATGCCTCATAATAAGCTTGCGGCTCAAATCGTGACTCAAGCAAAATTATTAACTGAGGAGCCTTTTTTGGTAATATTTTGCGGAATAGGGATTATTCGAGACGAAGTGATCTATTTTCTTAATAGGTTTAAGGAAAGCGGAAATATTCAAAACATAATATCTTTTATTAATTTCGCTGATGATCCTATCATGGAAAGGATTTTAATCCCTCGAGTGGCACTCACTACAGCCGAATATTTTGCCTTTGAAAAAGATATGCACGTTCTTATTGTGCTTATCGATATGACTAATTATGCTGAAGCCTTAAGGGAATTAAGTTCTGCAAAGGAAGAAATCCCTAGTCGTAAGGGATATCCGGGATATTTGTATTCTGATTTTGCTTCTCTTTACGAAAGAACGGGAAAAATTAAAGGAAAGAATGGATCGATAACTCAAATTCCTATTCTTACGATGCCAAACGATGATATTTCTCATCCTATACCCGATACAACTGCGTACATTACTGAAGGTCAGCTAGTTCTTAATCGAGAATTACATAAAAAAGGAATTTATCCTCCCCTTGAGATTTTAGCGTCGATTTCGAGATTAATGAAAGATGCTATTGGTGAAGGCACTACGCGGGAAGATCACGCAGAAATAAGCTCCCAAATCTTATCATCTTACTCAAACTCATTAGAAGTTAGAGATCTCATTTCAATTGTGGGAGAAGAAGGATTAAGCAGTCAACAAAAAGCTTTAATTGATTTTGGTGAGGAAATTGAAAACACTTTTATCAATCAAGACTTAAAGGAGGATTGTAATTTTGAAGAAACTTTTAACATAGCATGGGAAGTTCTTTCCAGACTTTCTCGAAACCAACTTGTTCGAATCAAACAGAAATACATCAATAAATATTACGTAGAAGGTGTGTAGCGTATTAGTTTTAAACGACTTAAACCAACCAAAACAAATATAATTGCGTTGGAAAAACGATTAAAATTCGCTCGCAAAGGTCAAAATTTTTTGGAATACAAACGGGAGCAGTTAATATTCCAAATAAAGAAAACTTGGGAGGATTTTTTAATCCAGAGAAAAAAATTTCTCGATCTTTACCGAAAATCGTTGCTTAAACTAACTAAGGCGTATAAAAAAATGGGAAAAAGGGATTTCTCTATTATTAGTAAGCTAAGTACGATTCAATACGAACCAGAATTTAGCGTCAAGTATGTCAAGAAAATTGGAAACGTGTTTTCGCAAATAGATTACCAATTGCTACAGAGTAAAAAACTCCCGCCCTATAGTTTTGAATTTACGAGCACTGAACTCGATGATTTGATCGAATTGTTGAAAGAATTCTTCGAAAATTTGATTCTTCTCGCTGAAAGAGAAGATATATTATTAAAGTATGCAATGAATTTTAAAAGGCTCAATCGTAGATTAAATGGATTAAAAAATAAATTTATTCCCGATTTACAGTCAGAAATTAAAAAATTGAAAGGAATGTTGGAAGAAATGGAAAGAGAAAATTTCGTGCGATTGAAAAAAGTTAAAGATCTAATTAATAAGAAACAGGAAATCTCTTAAGAGTGTGAAGATTATGAAGAAAAGTATTAGTAGCGACATGTCTTTATTTAGTGTTTCAATCTATCAAGATTACAAAGATAATTTATTAAATCATTTATCACGAATTAATACCGTTCATATTAAAACAAAGTCTAAAGAAAAATCAGAAATTAAGGAAAAATCCGAAGAAGAGAGTACCTTAATCAAGAAAATCAAGAAATTACGCGAGAATAATGAAGCGTTGTTTAAGAAATTAAACCTAAGCGAATCGATATTCAAAGAACTAAAGATTAAAAAAAAAGAACGATTTGAAGCAAAAGATTTACAAGAGTTAATAAACCGGACATTAGAGGAAATCAATTTCTATGCTAATCGAATCAACGAATTAGAGAGATATATCTCTAGAGCTACGTTGGAGCTGGAAAATATTAAATTAATTAACGATTGTTATAGATTCTTGGAAAAATACAATTTAAATCGATTTATTCTTACCTATTTTAAAGAGCTGAGATTTCGAGTGTACACTACATTTTCTAAAAATTTACCCAATTTAGAAAATCTGCTAGACATTTCCGCATTTCCCAATGTCCATCAAGTCGAAAATATTTCTGAAGATAGGGTTGTATTTTTTATTATTTATCCAAAAGTGAAAGAAGACGACCTTCAAGAAAGAATAAAACTGATACATGCTGAAGAAGTCCAAATATTGAAGAAATATCTAACTTACGATAAAATAAATTTTGAAAGAATTAACAAAGAAATTGGTTTTTTAGAAAACACTCTTTCTAAATATCATAAGGAAATCTCTCGGATCAGACAAGAAAATCTTCTGAAATTCGCAGCAATTAATGAAGTAATTGAAAATATCGAAGATTGGTTTTTTGCTGAAAGGCAGTTCGAAGAAATAGGTTCAAATCGGCTAAAAATCAAGTTTTATGTCCCTTCAAATCGAAAGGATACCGTTAGAAATGGATTGATAAAAGAATTCAGAGATAAAATAACTATTGACATCTTAGATATCTCAAAGAAAACCGCAATTAGCGAACAAGAATCTTTACCTGAGAAAGCAAAAGAAAGGGCGGGAGTATCGGAAGAGAAAAATGATTTACGAGAGGATACCCCTACCGTAATGAAAAATCCATTTTTTATTAGACCTTTCGAAACGATCACAAGATTATATGGTACTCCCTCCTATTCGGAAATCGATCCGACGCCTTTTCTTGCGATCACTTTTCCATTAATATTTGGTCTCATGTTTGGAGATATCGGACACGGAATTTGTTTGATTATTGCTGGTCTTATTGGCGCGTTTATTTTTAGAAAACGCAAGGGAAGTATCTATAATATGTCTTGGATTATCTTTTATTGCGGCTGGGGAGCTGTAATAGGGGGCTTTCTTTACGGAGAGTTTTTTGGAACTGAGGAACTTAATCTCATTTTCTATAGCGTAGAACTCAATCCCGTAAGAATATTCGAGATCACCCTTCATAACCCATTAGAGAATATTATTACTGTTTTTTACTTTGCAATATTAGTTGGGGTTTTCCACATCTGTTTAGGATGGTTTATCCAATTTTTGAATTATTGGCGTCAAAAGAGGAAATATTTAGCCTTATCCGATTCTCTACTAAAGATCTTACTCTTAGTCGGAGGGACAGTTTTGATTTTTGTATTTGGTTTGAATTTTGAGTCTTGGTTCACCTTTCCTTATCCTATATTATTTCCATTAGTGCCAGGTTTGTTATTGCTAATCACGAAACCATTAGGTAAATTATTGAATATTTCCTATCTTGACGAAGAATCCTATGGAGACCTAATAGGGGAGGGTTCAATAGAAACCTTTGAAACTGCTTTATCCGTAATGAGCAATGTTGCCTCTTATGTAAGAGTATTAGCGCTAGCACTTGCTCATATTGCATTAATGATTTCTATTCAAGCAATGATTGGATTAATTAGAGGAGAAGGAATACTATTTCAAATCCTAATCGTTATTGGGTTAATTTTCGGTAACATGATCGTGATTTTACTAGAAGGATTATTAGTATTTTTAAACACGATTCGACTTCACTTTTATGAATTCTTTTTCAAATTTTATCAAGGTTCGGGAACTGAATTCTTTCCCTTCTATCTAGATAATAATTATTCCGAAATTATATTTAGAGCTGATATAGAGAAGGACATCATCTCGGAGGAAATAGAGAAAGAAATAAGCATTAAACTCGCCAAAGAGAATATAGATAGAGCGGTATCCTATATTTCCGACAAATATTTATAATCTTTATCGGGTATAAATTCAAGATTTAATTATAATTATTCTGAAACCATTAAGAAAATAAATTAAGATGAATAAAGCTGAACCAAGTTCTTCAAAGAAAAGAAATGTTTTATTGCTAATTTCTAAGCTAATTGGGTTGATTGCATATGGATTCTTATTATTTTTTATATACCTCCTTTTAATGGAATTTGAGACGAATCTTTTCATCGTCCTTTTAATTCTTTCATTTGTTAGTCTCATCTTTATTGGACCATTCCTAAAACAGAGACATAAAAAACGCTTATATGCCCGTATCTTTCCAGATAAAAAGAAAAAATTGAAGGAAAAATACGAAAGTAAAAGAAATAAATATGCGTTTTCTAAACAAACCGAGTCAAAGATTCGGGATGTTGAGAAAATCGACCTCAACTTTAAATATCGCAAACCATTGATTAAAAAATGCAATAAGTGCGGGATGATCGTCCCGGGATTCAGTAAAAAGTGCCCAAAATGCGGGGAACCCGTGCTAGATTAATATTTAATCTAAAAAGCTTATAAAATCTCCCCCAAGATTGTGATATTACTTTGCTTGCGTGAAATTAGCTTAAGCAGCAAAAATGATTATTAAAAATTCCCACTTTTCTACAAAATCTTCCGTTCGCTTAGTTTTTAAGATTCTCTAAAAATTCTTTAGATAAAGGTAATTTTTGGTGGATGGATGTATGGCGTAGCTTCTTGCATTGATGTGAGATATCTCCGAATAAATCAGAAGCTTTTTGAAACGTCCCGTCTTTTTTGTACTTCTCTGCTTCCTCTAACTGACTTGCCTTAATTATAAGCGGTTTTAACAACGAGATAATTTCTGCAACATTGTTTAAGATCTTTTTAACAATATCGAGATTTTGCTTTAAGTTTTGATCTAATTCAGTCTTTTTTTGTTTTTTCATTTTTCTCTAACTCCCAAATTATCACTTTAAATTATATTAACTTTTGGTTATTTAAATCTTTTTATGTTATGGTTAATTAAAGGCAAGATTATAAAATTAGAGTTATGTTTTTACACCAAATAAGCAATTGGGATAAAAAACCGCGCTTCATTTTAAAGAATGTGTAAATTTATGCAATGTTTATATTTTCTTTACACACTAAAGTTTAAAAAGGTATTTTTTTGATTATATCTATCAAATTCTATATAATTCTTTTGAAATTGTAAATAATGAATAAAACCTTCGGTATGTAGTAAATAAAAGGTTTTTCGACATTTCTTAGATTATAAGC
>WJKD01000031.1 GCA_014729315.1 Promethearchaeota archaeon
ACTGGAACCGCTCCAAAACCGCCAAACTCCTCGGCATCGACCGCAAAACGCTTTATGAAAAAATAAAGCGGTATGGGATAAAGCAGGAGTCGTGATGCTTTCTAATTTCCGAAGTTTTGGGTGACTTCGGGAATTTCTACTTCAAACTTTTCATGTTTGGTTATTATCTAATAAAAATTTAGATTCGTTAATTTTTGTGTTGACATTCTCTAATTTGTTTTTTAAATTTCTCTTATAACACTTTCACTTTATGAATCGAAAATATTACAAGTTTATTATTAGTTGAAAGCACATAGAAACTCAAAAGGCAAGGGTAAATTTCTAAATCTGAAATCATTAATTGTCTCTTAAGCTCTTTTGTCGGATTTATCCGCTCCTAAGACTTTAATATATTATCCTAATCTAAAAAATTACAGAAAAAATCTTAATTTTATTTATTTAGATCAGTTAGTTTCGCTCCTACACACAAGGATAAAAACATGGGAAAAATTGAGAGAGAATTGAAATTAATTATTCAGCCAAAAGTAATTGATCATCTTGGGATTAAAATGTACCAAAAACCAATAGATGCTGTTGCTGAATTTATTGCAAATGCTTGGGATGCCGATTCAGAATTTGTGGAAATACAAGTCGATTCTGATTCAATAACTATAAAGGATTATGGTTCTGGAATGACTTATCAACAGTGTCAGTTATATTTTTTGACCGTTGGTAGAAATCGCCGAAAAGAAAATGGAAAGCAAGTCTCTGAAATAAAAGAACGACCAGTTTTAGGCCGTAAGGGAATTGGTAAATTCGCTGGATTTGGCATAGCATCAAAAGTTATAATCAGAACAATTGCTCGTTCAAACGGTGAACTTACAGTATTTGAAATGGATATTGCAAGCATACTTGAATATGATGCTTGTGAAAATCCTGAAAAACCCATTAGGGTGACCGAATATGCAGCAGGAAATGGAACAAGAAGAGAAGAACATGGTACTGCTGTCACATTGGATGGTGTAAACACTTCAGGAATAAATTTAGATGAGTTTCGAACCGATCTTTCAAGAAGATTCCTCCTTGCTCAAGTATATGACGACTTCGATATAAAAGTAAATAATAAGGAATTGCCGGAAAGTTTTTCAGGGGAAATGGAGTTTGTTTTTCCAAATGACTTTACGGAGGAAGAAAAAGGGAAAATTCCCACGCTTGAAAAAATCGATGACGGGTGGGCTGTCGAAAATTTTGAAGGCAATGAAATAAGGTGGAGAATTGGATTTTTTGAAGACACAATTCAAGTTGAAGATTTAAGAGGCATCTCAATTTTTGCGAGGGGCAAAGTAGCACAAAAGCCTTTTTTCTTTGATCTATCAGGCGGTATTTCTGGACAACATGGCCTTGAGTACTTGACAGGTCAAATGCGAATGGATTTTATTGATGATGAACATCATGATTTAATCTCCACAGAGCGACAACGGATAAATCTTCAATCGGAATTAGGAAAAAGAATCAGAGCATGGGGTATAGAAAGAATTAAACTGCTGAGTTCATTTTGGAAAGCACGAAGATCAACCAAGAGATTACAAGCCCTGGAGGATAAGATTTCTGGATTTCGTGATCGTTTGGAAGTATTGCCTAAAAGAGAACGAAAAACAGTCGAAACTGTATTAAAAAAGATTGCTTCATTTCCAAAACTCGGACAAGCACGCTACAAAGAATGGTGCAATGACATTTTGACTTCTTGGGAAAAAGGAAGATTGAGAGATTTAGTAATAGAAATTTCTGAAACAGAGGAACTTGATGAACAAAAACTCCTTGACGTTTTATCGGAATCTGGGGTGCTAACAGCTCTTAATATTGCTGAATCGATTAAAACAAAAATTGTAACTATTGGTGAACTTAATCAACGTGTTGCTACTAAACAACTTGAAAATAAAGTCAGAGATTTCATATATGAAAATCCATGGCTAATTCACCCATGCTGGGAATCGTTTAGGAAAGAACGCAGCGTACATAATATAATCAAAGATTCGGGGGCAAAAAATCTAAATCATGATGCTTTTAGAGGTCGAGTAGACCTCGCACTTTCCGCTGGTTCGAATTTATTGCTATTAGAATTCATGCGTCCTGGCCTCGAAATTGACCGTGATCATCTTGATAGAATAAATTATTACGTAATCGATATTAGAAATGCTTTAAAAAGAGAAACGGCAGGACAAATAAGGAATTTAGAAACAGCATATATTGTAGCAGATAATAAAAAAGATAATGATTCAATATCAACGCGAATATCCCAATTGGAAACTGATAACATTTTAGTAATGACTTGGCAAGGTTTAATAGAGCAAGCTATAAAACAATGGGAAGAACACCTTGATTTATTGAAAGAAAGATTTCCGAATGATAAAAGGATACAACAGTTATGAAAAAAAGTCTTAACTATAGCGCAATAGATTTATTTTCAGGTGTTGGTGGTCTTTCAGTTGGATTGCAGCAAGCTGGATTCCAAATTAAATTAGCTATTGAAAATGATGAAAACGCAATCAAAGCATACAGATTAAACCATCCGGAAACGAAAGTACTTGCAAAAGACATTAGAAAAATTCGCCATTTCGAAATAAAGAAATGGTTAAAAGAAGAAACCCTCCATTTGTTGGCAGGATGTCCACCTTGTCAGGGATTTTCTGTTATGCGCAGGCTCAACCGAAAAAGAAGCATTCGTGATAATCGAAATAGTCTAGTATTAGAATTTTTTCGCCTTGTAAACGAGCTAAAACCTCTAACGATTATGATGGAAAATGTTCCAGGTTTGATAAATTACTATTTGTTTAAAAACGGTGTTCGTGAACTAAAAAGGATCGGATATAATCCTAATGTCGAAATTGTTGATGTAAAAGACTATGGTGTACCCCAAAAACGAAAACGTTTAGTCTTAGTTGGTTCAATTCTGGGAAACCTTGAAATTACAAAACCTAACATTCCTCATTTAACAGTAAGGGAGGCAATTGCACACTTGCCAAAAATTGATTCAAGCAATGATCCTATTCATAAAATTACTGCAGTCCATATCCCACGTATTCAGGAAATGATTAATAAAATTCCTCTTAATGGAGGAAGCAAAAAAGACTTGCCTGAAAAATATGCCCTTGAATGCCATAAGAAAAAGAATATCGGTTTTAATGATGTCTATGGACGGCTTAAGTGGGATGATTATTCCTCAACAATAACTGGGGGCTGCTTGAATCCTTCAAAAGGTAGATTTTTGCATCCGACAGAGAATCGTTGTATATCTGCCAGAGAAGCAGCACTATTACAAACCTTTCCAGAAAACTATAAATTTCCAATTGACATTCCTAAAACTGCTCTTGCTTTGCTAATCGGAAATGCTCTTCCTCCGAAATTTAGCTATTATCAATCTTTGAACATTAAATACCATATTGACAAATACTTTGACTGACATATTCACAAATAAAAAACGTAGCCAAATAATGGCTAGCGTTAAGAATAAAAATACAAAACCAGAAATTCTTGTCAGGAAGGCTTTATTTAAAAAGGGATTTCGATACAGAATTAATGATAGACGACTTCCAGGATCACCGGATATTGTTTTACCCAAGTACCGAACAGTCATTTTTGTCAATGGATGTTACTGGCATGGACATGATAACTGCAAAAAGCAAATTCAACCAAATACAAACAAAAATTTTTGGAATTCTAAAATTCAAAAGAATAAACTACGGGATAAAAAAGTTCAAAAGGAACTTTCGCAGTTGGGTTGGAAAACACTGGTCATTTGGGATTGTGAATTGAGAAATAAAGAAATCTTTAATCTCACAATTGAGCGAATTATTAATGGAATTAAATCTGACAACTAATATAGCTTGATAAAAAATAAAATTTCGTCAATCTCATTCTAGTTGAATGCATTTAGAGACCGAGAGCTACATTGCCAAGTAAAGTAATTACAGAAAGTCTCTAATAAATAATCTACGTGCCAACATAACAATAGCAGGAAGTAAATATATTAGAATTTAACATTCTCAAATCGGCTTAGGAAATGACTCAGGATTTGAGCAGAGCTATATGAAAATCCCCAACTTAACCTGCTCTTTTCTCCGGAAATCGTCACAAAAAAATATCTCATTGCTGTGGGCGCTTATAATGTGCTGGTGGAGTGCGCCTATCTTTGCCGGGGAGAACAGCGTGGTTTGTGCTCTTCGGCGCAGGCGGGATGTGCTATCGGCTGTAAACACTGCGCCACCACTTACTCGGCAAAGCCGTTTATCGACAAATTCTAAGCATGGGTACAATTCCGGGTGCGAGAGGAGGAAAGTGGGGCTGTTGCGGACGAGATTAAGAAGAAAATAAAACCCAAAATTATCAAAAAATCGCTTGACTTTTGATACCATATATAGTATTATTCATTATATGAAAACAACCAAAATTGTTTTAGATACTAACGTGCTATATTCAGGACTTTATTCATCTGAAGGTGCATCTTATGTAATATTGGAAAAAATATACGATGGACTTGTTATTCCAGTGATATCCACTCCTTTAATTTTTGAATATGAAGAAGTTTTGAAGAGAGATCAATCGATTTTACATTTATCGGATAATGAAATCGATAAATTACTGGATAATATCTGTGATCTTGGCGAAGCACAGAGAATATCTTTTCTTTGGCGACCATATTTAAAAGATCCAAAGGATGATCATGTTCTTGAACTGGCAATTGCATCAAATACCAACATGATTGTTACGCATAATATTAAAGATTTCAGAGGATCTGAAAATTTTGGAATAAATGTGATTAAACCAGGACAGTTTCTGGAGAAAATAAAATGAGTACTTTAAGTTTAAGGTTACCGAACTCGATACATCGGAGATTAAAAGAGATTGCAGAAAAAGAAGGTGTATCAATTAACCAATTCATTTCTGCTGCGGTTACTGAAAAAATATCTGCAATAAATACTGAAGATTATCTAACAGAAAGAGCAAAAAGAGCAGACAGAAAAGATTTTGAAAAAATACTCAAAAAAGTGCCCAAACGTAAGCCACTGCCGGGGGATGAAATCTGATGAAATTATTTGTTTCTCATACTGATTACCTTTTAAACTATTGATTCATTCTGTTTTATAATTTAAGAAAAATAAAGCTTCAATGCAATAATAATTTATAATCAGTCAACGATGAGACATTAATCTGAATAATATGTAATTCGCCCCCTAAAGGTTAGCGAATGAAAATCAATACAAACAGA
>WJKD01000307.1 GCA_014729315.1 Promethearchaeota archaeon
CCATAAATAAATGCTGCACTTGCGTTGCTTGTATGTTCTCTTCCCATTTGTCGATACATTTTGCCTTTTAGCAGAAAGGCTCTCGTTACCAATTTCTTTTTCGAGGCATCATCCTTATATTCATCGATTACATCGTTGCAAATTTCAATTCCTCTATCAAGTTCTTTTTTTGATAATTGTTCAAGATTCTGATTTTCAAGTAGTTTAAATTCTTTTTCTTGGCTAAAATTTAAATTGGTAAACGCTAAAAGAATAAAAATTATCCAAAATAATATTTTAACTTTTTGCATAAAAATCCCTCCGAGGATTAATTAGTTGAAATAGTATCAATAAGTTCATTTGGGATTCGGTAATAGTTCAATTTTTATTTTACTATTTTTTTTATTGGAAAGGTGATCATAAATCAAAATACTTGTGGTTGCGAATAATACTCCTTTTGTTAGGTGACCAAGAGTTTCTTTCCATTTACAGAATAACAAATTGTGGTTTTTAATCTTACAAGCAATTTTATTTGCAGACCGTTTGACCGATTTAGGATAATAATCATTAATTTTGTCCTTCGTTACATCTATTGGTTCAACTTTATATTTATTTTTATCATAAACAGCTATCTTGGGGGATATCGAAATAACACTTTTTTCAATTATACAATGACATGTAATAAAAATATCGATTCCATACAATTTTCTGAATTGTTGATAAAAGTTTTCATCTCTTTGGTTATAAATTTGAATATTATCGATCTTTCTTATGTTGAAAGGAAATTTTTTCTTGAGTTCAAGATATAAAAGGTTCTGGATGCGTTCTCTCTCCCATGGAGCAATTCGGGCTGTTTCAACTTCAAAAAAACCAATCCGCCGTTCAAAAAAATCATATCGATAAATAGAACCGTCAATTGTGAAAATATATATTCTTTTTTGGGGATATGAAAATAGAACTCCATTCAATATGAACTGAATTTTGTCATGCCATCCCTGGTCCATTTTTAACCATGTCCACGAATCACAATCAGAACAAAACACTCCTCCATTTTCTGTTATTGCAAAAATGATATCAGAATTGATGTTACCAAATTCGAGATCAACAATTTTATAATCATTAATATTAAATCCTTCCGTCGAATCTATAATTGCCCCATCTGTTTTATATTTGTAAAGTCCCCGTTCTGTGCCAACGTATATGTTATCAGAAGTATCGCTTGCAACTGAATAAATTCTTTTATCCGATATTTTTATTAATGATTTAAAATTATATTTATCAGAATTTTTGTTGGCTTTTAATATACTATTTTCAAGCGCCACATATTGTATTTTTGTTGAATCTCTATCTAATGCAAAAGATATGTCGAAAACAGCACTGTCTTCCAATGCCCAAAAATCCCATCTTTTATTGTTTGCATCAGTAGAATAGATACCAGTGTCAGTACAGATGAAGATTGTGTTACTATCTGTAGGACTTGCAATAAGTTTATTGATTTTGCTCCAATAGATATTATTTGAAATATCATTCCAGTTTTTCCCACCATCTTTACTTTTAAAGATAAGACTATCGCAAACAACAGCATATAATATTTGTTGATTTGAAGGATTGATTGTTAAAAATGTAATCTCGCCTTCATGCCCTCTTATTTTTACTTTTTTGACATGAGACCAGCGATTTTCTGCTCCAAGAGAAATATCCTGCATGCCACAAATTAATATAAGGATCAACAATGTATTTTTTAAATAGTTATTATTCATGATAGCTATCTGAATTTGTTTAAAATTCTACCTTATTAAAGCCATTTTGAGAATTCTACAACCCTGTTCGGTTACAAGATGATATAAATAGAGTCCCGATGGTACTGAGGTTCCATTTAAGTCTTTTCCGTTCCATGTAACACTAAATTGACCTATTGGGTGATTTGGATTACTTATTAAGGTTTTTACAATTTCTCCTTTAATATTGTAAATTTTGAGGGAAACTTTTCCTCTCTCTGCGACATAATAATTTATGGTTGTTGAAGTATTAAACGGATTTGGGAAATTTTGACGAAGATTATTATCTGGGACAGATGTCATTTTTTGCAGCTTTGATTTGCTTCCTACTGCTAAAATATAAGTTCTGTATTTTTCGTTTTTGCTATTGAAAATAAAGGTGTTATTTTCTCTGATATTTTGGATTATTTCTGAATTTTGGTTCGCTAACAAAATATCATAATCATCAGGCATATTTCCCTCGATATTGAACGAGACACTAGTATTTATATTTTTAAAAAGTGTTCTAATTTTTATTTTCCACTGTAATGAATCAGAGAAAGGTCGGAAATCAGTTGTATATATTCCGGAGTGATTTTCCCAATCCTGTTTATCAAAGTACACTTTTACTAAATTATTGTATTCTGGCGGCTCATAAAGATCAAACTGATCCCATCCATCAGATGCTTCATCTCTGACACCAATATAATTATAAGAGTCTATCGAATTCAGGCATTTTGCTACTATTTGAATAGACCAACCATTTGGTTGTGCATTAGATGGAGTTTTTTCATATCCTGTTAAATCGCTTGGGATGCTCAAAGTTGCCGCTTGATGATGTTTGATTAAATATCCTTCCCAGGGCTCAAGGTATTCTATCTCATTTCCGCAAACCCATCTTCCTTGATATGTACAAATATTTAATTTACTTACATCTCCATCAACACTTAATTTTTCAGCCGGAATGTTAAAGTTATATGGATTTGCAAAAGTCGTCCAGGATGTATCGATTGGGATCTCAAATGGTTCTTCTTTTGATGTTTTCACAGATTGTCCAGGACCGGTGAAAATGACTTGTCCCCGCTTCTTAACAATGAGCCAATAACTTTTACCTGGTCGAAACCTTGAGGTGTCCGGGCATTCAGTGAAATCGTCGGAGTCATAATCAAAAACACGCCAGTTAAAAAGTTTAAGTCCAAGATTTTTTCTGAGCAAGGAATCTACATTCGGATGATCCAATTCCATCGGAATCGAAAATAAGCGATAGCTATTTTTTGTGTCTCCTGAGTAAAGAGTTTGATAAATCCACGAGCTATCTGTTTTCACTTCTCCTCTGCCTTCAACAAGCACTTGAATTGAATAATATGAATTCGCTGGTACCCGGCAGTGATTGCCTAGTGAATCTTCAGCAAATAAATAATATTCAACGCCACGTGTGGTGACGCAATTTGATGGTATTTTTGCTTCATATTTATCGCTATTAGTCCCGGACATTTCGAGTTCATAGAATTCTGGTTCACCACCCATGCGGAAACGCAGGGATGCTCGAGCAACTCCGGAAACAGTGTCCTGGATCGTTGCTGATATAACGGTTTCAGAGCATTTTGGTATACTACCTAATGGTATGTGGATAATTTCAGGGGGCACATCATCGCCGCTTCCAATACCGCTTAGATCAATTTTCCACTCAGGATTAGTTACAGCATCGCTATAAATTGTTGCTATTGCATTTGAAGTATCCGAATTAGTAGGACAAAATGTAATTTTTACTTTTTCTGTATCTCCCACAGGTATTCTGAATGCAATTTTATCAGCGTTAAATACTTCAGAATTGGGATCAATCTTAATGGAATCTATACTTAGTTCATAATCTCCAGTATTGCTAATTGATAAGATCAATGTTTTGCAATATTTTAGTGCTACAATTCCGAAATTAATACTATCAGGTTCGCATTCAATTTCCGGCTGAATTCCTCGCCCATTAAGTAGAACGATGTTATTTCCTCGAAATTTATTGCTTTTAATTATCAATGTGTCTGGATATTCGCCGGAGGTATGGGGCTGAAATGTAATAGTTATGAATAATGTTGAGTCTGGCAGTATTTGTCTTGAATCATATTCGATAGTATAAGCATTTTTGTATTCTAAGACGTAAATATTTTCAATTTTTAGAGTATCATCACCATTGTTTTTTATTTTCAGATTCCAGTCACATGAATCGCCTATCCGGATATTTCCGAAATTATGCTCGTTTTCCAATTCCATTTCTGGCGCAATTCCCCATCCTTCCAAACTCACCACAACTCTCGGACTGTCAGGATCATCGCAACAAATAGTCAGGATGTCTTCGTAAAAAAG
>WJKD01000308.1 GCA_014729315.1 Promethearchaeota archaeon
AAGTATAACATAAATGAAAAGAGAATATTTATTGGAATGCTTATTAAGATAAGATTTATTGGAGCGAAATCTAAATCCATAACGTAGACATCTATGAGTATAATAAAAAGAGAACTAAAAACTAAAAAGAAAATCATAATGGACACAATACCTCTTATTCTTGGAAATTTATAAAGAATTAAAACAGTAGGAATCGCCATTATAATTAAGGTTACTATGATAATATTAATATTTAAATTGCCCATCGTCCATACCATAAAAAGAGTCGCGATTAGAGAAAAAAAACCGCAGATTATAGAAATCGCGTAAAAATTTCTCACTAACTCTGGTTCAGATAAAGGACCTTTAGCTAAAATCAATCTTGGAAGAGTCATAGCGGCGTTCCTTTCGTAAGAAGCCTTTATTTTATCGTTTTCAAGTAAGATAATGTCGTCTTTTTCTTCCATAATCTCTGAACTTTCAAAAAATCCCCGAACGGAACTTATCACGTAAAAGCTATTAAAAATGTGAACCAATATGGCACAAAAAACCGGAACTTCTAAAGAGCCAAGAATCGCAACACACGCTAGCATAGCACCCATACTTAAAGTACCTACGTCACCAGGAAATACTTTCGAAGGATATCTATTATACTTATAAAATGGGATTAGAACCGCTATAATGACGATCAAAAAAAGAAACCCCATCATTGAATTCCACAAAAGAGCACAAAAAAATAAGAAACCCGCTGCAATCAAAATGGTTCCCGAACCCTCCCCGTTATAACCTTCTAACATATTACAAGTGTTAGCAAATACTGCTACAATTAAAGGAATTAATAATGGATAAATTATTGTTAATCTAGTAAATCCTAAAAACGGGAGTGTTGGAGATTTGATACTAATTAAGTTAAAAAAATTTGCGAACAATAAAATAAGTCCTGTAAACAGAGTTAATAGGATTTTATACCTCGAACGCAATTTTATTCTATCGTCAATTAGACCTATCAATCCAGCGACTAACACGGTAAATAAAAAAACTAAAATCTCATTGAGGTACATAGGAAAGAATATTAACATTAAAACAGACCCAACTGAAACTCCTATTAACAATCCTATGCCTCCTGACTCGGCTACTTTAGGACGGTTATTCTTATGGATATCAAAACCATAAATACCTTTATTTTTCAAGTAGGTTATAAGTCGGGGCATTATAATTAAAGTTATCAATAGCACTGTAATGAATATAGAAATTAATTGTAGTATCTCCACAAAGCCCCAATTTAATTCGGTTATTCGTGTCATATTTTTTTATCTAATATAAAATATTTGCGCATAATTTTGAGAGATAAATCGTTTTTACTTTAAAAATCTTTTACATATATAATTGATAGAAATTCAGACCAAAAAGAAATAAAACCATCTGCATTTTTTAATTTAAATTAAGATTAAAAAAAGAATAGCCCGGCACGGATTCGAACCGTGTTTGCGATCCCAAGCGGAGTGCTTGACATTGTCACAGGGTTCAAAGCCCCGTATGCTTGGCCGCTACACTACCGGGCTCTCGATAATCTTTAAATATTAAAAGGTTTTAGATTTTGTTTAAAAAATTTTTCATCTAATAAATTTTTATTGGTTTTTAAAAATTGAAGCTCTGCGTCTTTATCTCGATATTTATCGGGTAACATTTGAGGAATTGTATCAATTATGGGAAACCATCGATGACATTCTTCGCAATATAGCACACCAGATTCAATTTCTACATCCACTTTGAATGTATTGACGAGAAATAATTCCGGCAAGACACTAGTAAGGTCTTGAATATCTGTTTTTTTTAAGAAATTAGTTAGTTTTTCTTTTACATCAGAAATCAATAGATTAATAACCGATTTAGAATAATCTGATGAACTTCTATCTTCAAAATGAACGAGTTCCTCAATACTTTCAATCATGAGTTTTAAATATATCTTGATTGGTTTTTCTTCAATTACAACATTATCCTTTACAAAAATATCTTTCTTCTTTGTATGAATATGGATAGTATCTTCAATTGGGAGGGCATCGATTTCTCTTTTTTTAAAAAGGTTATAAAAAGATTCAAAATCTTTTTCAGAAGATTCGTAAGAGAAGATAAACAACTTTAAAGGATAATGCTTATCTATCGGACAAGCTATAATGTCAAATAACCAAGGTTTCATTTTTCTTTGCGATTTTTAAATTTTTAGTCTAATAAAAATGTATTATAGAAAAATATAAAGAGTAATTGGATTAAAAAATTTCTCCTTTTTCTTAAATTTCTCGATGTGTATTTAAGATTACAATAAGTATGATCGTAGCGCTTGAATGTTTTTATCAATGCTTCTGTCGATTTTCTTTTGCCGGCGTAAGAAATTATCGCTAAGTTTAAGATATGCTGCTTTTGAGGGTAATCTTCCTCTTTTATATCTCGCTTCAAGGAGATTTAAACTATCATTTACGCTCAACCTTTCAGCTTCTAAAACTTCTAATTTTTTCACGATATTTTCGAAGGTTTGATTCGTTTCTCTAATGGTTTCTTTGAACGGTTGTATCTCTTTTTCTATTTCCTTGATTCTTGCGGTGTTCTTATCAATAATGTTTTTGTATTTTTTCTTGATAATCTTTTTCCGTTTAACATCTTCTTCTGCTTCCCTCATCTCTATAACTAAGGCATTTTTTTCCTCATATAAAGAGATGTATTCTCTTAGTTCGTTAACTGGAATCATCTCCTTTCTTAAAACCATAGCACCTATAGCTTCTTCTTTTCTTGTTTTAATAAATACAATGTATAAAGATAAGACAGCAACAATAATTAACATAAAAAGAAATGGTCGAAAAATTAAGTCAAAGAAGTTAACGGTATAAGTAAAAAGCATATCTTTATTCTCTATAGGGCTCACATAATCAGACTTGTATACTAAAATCAGCGAATTTTGTCCATGCTCAATTGCATCAGGAGATTCACTAACAGAATCTAAAGAAAAGCATGCTTCGATTTCAATTTTTATTGTTTGATCTTTTCCTAAAAACTCGAAAACTGTCGTCAAAGCATCGATTTCAAAAGTTTGTTGCAGCCAATTTAAAGTTATATATTTTTCTACCGGTAAATAATACTCTATTGAAAATTTGAATTTAGTATTTGGTTCAATTGTGACCCTGTTCTCGTCAAGATCGATATCTAATTCTTTTTTAGTCAAATTGTAATATTCCTCTTCTGGATATATATCAACTCCGAGAATTTCACCTAAATCGTCAAAAACAAAAACAGATTCAGCAGGTCCTGGTATTTCAAGTGATAAATCGTCGACATCAATCTTTCCTTTGTTTATCAATTGGTATTCTTCTTCAACTTTGATGGTCCCCCATGGAGAGATTAAAATTTTTCGATCAATTTCTTCAGCTTCAAGTTTAGTAAATACTGTGTTGGAAGCATGAATATTTATAATATCTTCATTACTTGATCTTAGATTCTCCAAGAATGGTTCTAATTCGGTTTTTGTATATGTTATAGTATTATCTCCAGTCTGTTCAGTACCCCAGTCCGAAAAAGATATTAGCTGAGAACCGCTTGGATATTCATACACCGCAGTTATTGATCCTTCTGCCTCGTAAGGTAAAATGGGAAATACATATGTACTGTAATTAATAGTTTGTTGAGCTGTTGGAGTTTCTCTAATATAATCAAGTTGATCCTTGTAAGATTGTCTAAAAGTTATTTGAACCGACTGTGATGGATTTAAAGGACTTTCAAAATAGATTAGAAACATCTCGAAATTGTCCATCGTAAGCTTGGTTTTTTCTGTCGTCAGCGTATTTTCGTCGTTTCCCACTGCTTCGAAAAATATGAGATTTTCTGTTTGTGCTTTGTCTATTCCAATAAGAATGTAGGTTATAGGATTATTATTAAAATTTTTTACAACGAGAGTATCGTCAACATTCACAATATCGTATCCACTAATTATTGCTTCCCTTTTTAGGTAGGTTATTAAAACATCGTCAATTGCTTCTAAATCTGAAGAAGTTTTGAGATCCTCATCACTGATATGATTAAAATTTGAAGAGACGCTTGAAGAGGCAGTTCCCTCGCTATTTATTGTAGTTGGAACTAATGAAACAATAATTAACGAAAACACAAATGCCGTTAAAATTATCGAAATGGCCTTTCTCTTCATCGTGAATGACTAATTTTTTCTCAGTGTTAACATTAATAAATTATGAAATTAATAAAAATTTATTATTTTTTAGATTTCGAGGTTAAAACAAAATTTTATATTTTTAGCGATTATTTAATACATAGCTAACATAAAAGAAAGTAAATTATAATACAATGTCTTCACGTCGACGTTCTCAGTCCAGTCGCAGAAAAAAGAGAAGAAGCGGGAGCTCCCCGATGCCGATGGGTGGTGCGGGTTTAATGAGATTTTTTGAGGATAGCTCAATAGGCGTAAAAGTGGGTCCTATAAGTACCGTAATCTTATCCGCAATGCTAATTTTAGTAGTCATTTTAGCGCACCTTGGCATTTTTAATTGGATATTTACACCAGCATCTGCCGCGGCAGGATAATATAAATAACTTCATATTTAATCTATTCATTTTTTTGGTTTGAAAATGAAGATTTCAGATTTCCAAAATTTAATTAAGGAATTATATTTGGAAAAAGATAAAAAAAGAGGTTTAAGACTAACTTTCATCTGGTTAGTCGAAGAAGTTGGGGAATTAGCGCGAATTTTAAGGAAAAAAAACTTTGATAGAGAGAAATCTTCTGAAGAATTAGCTGATATTATTGCGTGGACGACTTCCCTCGCTAATCTTTTGGACATTGAGTTAGAAAAAGCCTTAAGTAAAAAATATCCAAAGCGATGTATAAAATGCGATACTAATCCATGTAAGTGCAATAAATAAAAAATTCAAAAGAAACTTTATTGTAATGAAAATTAAAGATAAAAGCATATTAATAACCGGCGGAGCGGGATTTATAGGATCTCACCTAGCTGATCGTTTATTAGCTGAGGGGGCTAATCGAGTTATCGTTTACGATAATTTTTCCACTGGAAAAAAAAAATATCTCGAAGGAAAAGATATTGAAATATTTAATGGAGACATATTAGATTATAACCATTTAAACGAGTGCGCTAAAAACATTGACATAATTTCGCACCACGCCGCAGAGTTAGAAGTTTTTACTGGGATTAATAACACGGTACACGATTTAAAAACAAACATTATAGGGACTTTAAATGTTTTAAATGCTGCTATTAATAATAACATCAAAAAACTGGTTTATGCGTCATCTGGAGGAGTGTATGGGCAAGCACAAGAGATACCTCAAACGGAATCTCATCCTCTCATGCCCCACTGGCCTTATGGCGTCAGTAAATTGGCCGGAGAAAAATACTGCACACAATATTACCTCTTATACGGGCTTCCTACGGTTTCTTTTAGATATGGTATTGTCTACGGTCCGAGAGAATGGTATGGAAGGGTATTAACATTATTTATAAAGAGAGCGCTTGAGGGAAAATCACCAATAATTTTTGGTAACGGAGAACAAAGAAGAGATTATGTATATGTAGACGATATCGTTGAGGCAAATGTTTTAGCGATAAAGAATGACAAAGCTAATGGTAAGGTCTTTAATTTAGGAGGAGATAAAGCGTATTCAATAAACCAAGTTGCTAACTTAATATTAAGAAATGTTAATTTAGAGATTAGCCCTATTTACGACAATCCAGAACCAGGTAAAGCTAGCAAACATCAACCTAATCGAAAACGATTACCAGGGGAGCTAATTGATTTTATTTTGGACAGTAGTCTAATTAAAAAAACTCTTAATTATCAAGCGAAAACAAGTTTTGAAGAAGGCATTCAAAAAGAAATTATTTGGATAAAAAATAATATGGATATTTGGGATTGTGAACCCAGAGTATAGAACCTAAGGGGTCTTAATATGAATATATGGTTAGATTTCTGCGAACCGAAAAGTGTTACGATGTTAAGGCCTTTATATGAGCGGCTGATTAAAGAACACGAAGTATTTATAACCGCAAGGGATTTTGACTCTACATTTTATTTATTGAATCAATGGGGGGTTGATTACTTACCTGTTGGAAAATATGGTGGAAACAGTCTAATTGGTAAATTAAAAGCTTATTCAAAAAGGCTTTCACATTTGATAAGGATTATCAATAAAAAAAAGCCAGATTTTCTTTTTTGCATAACCTCTCCGGAGGCTTTGCGAATTTCGTTCGGTCTCCAAATCCCTAATATTATGTTTAACGACGAGCCGAGATCGTACGGACCTTGTAAAACTACATTCCCCTATGTAAATCGATTAATAGTTCCCAAATGCATACCTATAGAATGGTATCTGAAATACGGATTAGAAAAAGAATTGTTAACTCGATTCAACGGAATTGATGAGGTTGGGTGGCTTTCTGATTTTAAGCCCGATAAAAATATCGTTCAGAAATTAGGTTTAGAGGGAGGGAACTATGTAATATGCCGTACTGAACCGACAAAAGCGGGTTATCTTATGAATAGAATGGAGCCTCACGAAACCAAGCTCACAGAAATTCTTTTTCCTCTAATAGAGTATAGTCCACATCTTAAGTACATTATTTTAACTCGCAATAACGAACAACATAATCATCTTCTGAAAAAATTCGATAAAGAGATATCTAATGACACTGTCCGAATCTTGAAGGGTTTGAATGATCTTGCTCATATAATCTACTTCTCAAAATATGTGCTCTCAGGCGGAGGCACCATGGTCAGAGAGTCTGCTTTATTAGGAATCCCATCTATTGAGTTTTTCCCTCTGGAAACTTATCCACAAGAACAATTTCTCATAGATAATGGTTTTCCATTATATCATTTTCACGATAAAAAATCAGTCGTGGATCAGGCCTTGAAGTACGCAAATGGAAATTTTAAAATGAATACTTCTGAAAAAATTAAAAAACTCGAAAATCCAATCGAAATTGGAATAAAAGAATTTGAGAAATTTGCGAAGTAATCCTTTATGTAAGCTGCTCAAATCCATCTTCCGTTACAAGAACGGTTTCTTCTGACTGGGACACATATTCTCCTTTATTCTCTGAGAGAACATGATGTGTCTTCAATTTACCCTTTCTGGACAGTTCTTGAAGACCAAATAACACACCAACCCTAAATTCCTCGGCTAACCAACGCTCTGAAAAAGGTAAAGTCTTAAAATGTTTATTAACATAACCCAAAATTTGTTTTGAACTTTTTCTTCTTAATGGAACCCTTCCCGAATATGGATTTAGCTCGTGAATATAGGAATATTTGAGATTATGAACCGAACCAATACCTGTAGAAGCAAATACTTCAATTGCAAAAACATCGTCGATTTCCATCTTATCTCCGTGTTGGGTTCCTAACTCAGGAAGAGCTTTTTTCCCATGTACCGTCCATCTTTCGATTTGATGGCCGCCTAATTCTTTAATGGGGTTATATTTAAATCCTTTAATAATGCTCTCAATCTTGGCTCCAAGCTTTCTTGTATTTATTTCGGGTTTAACCATCATTTTTGCGGCTTCGACGGCCACCTCAGTAGATTGGATTATGTTTTCTAAAGCTTTATCTTCGTTGAAATTAACAGAGAATGCTGTATCCACTATATAACCTTCGATGTGAACGCCTAAATCTACTTTTACAAGATCATTTTCGTTAATCGTGAGGCCATCGTCTTTGATTGGAGATGTGTAATGAGCAGCAATATTATTTACGCATACATTAGCCGGGAATGCGCAAGATCCACCCAATTCTTTAATCTTCTTTTCAATATTGGTGACAATTTCTAAAGCTTTAATCCCTATTTTTATTTTAGGTTTTATGTATTTTTTTACCTTTTTCGCTATATTGCCAGCCTTTCTTAGAGAATCCAGTTTCAATTGCTCATCTTCCTCTGGTTCCCCTTCTTTATCTTCTACTTTTTTTTTGTCGTTCATTAATCTCATAAATGCAAATTTGATAAAAAAGATTATTAACAATATTTTTTTAAATAAAAGAGGGGAAGGAAAGAGAGGTAAATGAAATAATGAAATTCTTCAAAATTGAATATTTTTCATTACATTGTTAAAAAAATTTATATGCAATTAATAGATTAAGATTTTAGGAAAAACAGATCAATTAAAATTAAAAATAATAAAAATATTAAAGTTAAATATTAAATAATAAAAAATATTAAAGTTACCATCATACTTGTTGATTTAATGTTTAAGAATAACAGCGCGCTAGTTGAATTGATTCCTAAAAAAACCGAGGAGACCCATTATGGCTGAGAATATTAGCGAATTAGTTGAGTTATTGCGGAAACTTGAAGCCGTTAATAGTGAAATTCAAGGAAGCGCAATAGTTTCAATTCAAGGTCTCCCTATATGCTCTGTGCTCGCAAAGGATGTTAACGATGGGATTGTATCTGCGATGTCCGCAGCAATATTAAGCGTTTCAGAAAGAGCAGTAGAGGAGCTTTCCAGAGGAGATTTAAAAAGAATATTAATAGAGGGAAATGATGGACTAATCATTCTTTCAAAAGCGGGAGAGAACGCGATACTTTGCGTTCTATGTAAGCCAGATTCGTCTCTTGGGATGGTCTTTTTAAATATTCAGAGCGTCAGCAAGAAAATAGCTGATTTACTAGATTAAATATTCAAAAAACTGTTCCTATACCTAAAATAATATAGTAAATAAGAGTCATTATTATATATAAGCATAACTTTATTATCTAAGATTGTTTTTAATTCATTTGTTAACCACTAATGCTGTCTTCAGAAGATTTTTTCGTTCAAATCAAACGTAAAATTTTAAAAAGTATTCAAACCAAAGAGTTTGATATTGAAAAAATCAAAAAATTAATTTCTGGATACAATTTTGAATTGTTAGAAAGTTTTACGACATTTACGATTGAATATAACAGAAGTCAAAAAGTTCAAAGACTAGACATTTATAAGGATTTATTTACCGTAATTATAACACGGTTAACTGAACTCTCTAAAGAGAATAAAATCGGGAACAATTACATCTTAAACGAAGAATCTATATCCTTACTAATCAACGATATTTTAGATTTATTGCTCCTTAAAAAAGTGTGTTCAGAATGTAACTCAGAGGAAGTCTACAAAACTTCTAATCCTTTTAACGAGACACAAACTAGCCATTTTTGTAGAAATTGTCAAAAAAGAGTAAAAATACTTCACAAGATTGAATATGTCCCTATACTTTTAGCCTACATTAATGAATGGGCAAACATGGATGCAAATTCTAAGAATAAAGCTGAGACAATTTTACTAAAGAAAAATCATAGGAAATTTTTATTTAAAATTTTTCAAGAGTGTTTTGAGTTCTTAACTCAGAAAGGAAGCATTCAATCGTTGCTTTTAGTCTTTAAAATATTGGAAAAAAACAATATTCAGCATAAATTAGTAAAAAATGAATTATTATTTAAAGAGTTATTAATAGATAAACTTAAATTCACGCTCAGAAATCATAATTTTCGTGATTTTATTAGTGGAAAGATTTTTTTTAATCAAAACTATGGGGAGCTAGATAATGAAATACAAAAAATATTCATTCGCACCATTGTTAATTCATTAAAAACAGGTGAATTTTTAAAAATCTCTAATGCTTTAGAACAATTATTAGCAGCTCATAGAGTTAATGTCGTTTTTAATAACCTAAAAAATAAATATAAGGATGAGATAGAAACAAATTATTACTTAGGTTTAGCAGCTTCTCTCGAGAAAAGCAGGTTCAAGGATTTCAAAAAGATGTTTGAGTTTTCGGATAAATTTGATATACATATCAAGGTTAGTAAGATTCCAAATCGTTTTAAAATTGTTTCAAAATTAATCAAGGGATGTCTACAAGAAATAAGCGTTGGTTATCAAACATCAAGTCTAGGAAAGATTATTGAGATTTTAAGGTTTTGTAACCAGTTTAATTTATTAAATAAAAAGCTCAGCTCCGAAAACCAAAAAACAGTAAAAAAATTAAAAAAAGACAGATTATTAATAGCAAATCTAAAGGATTTATTTGGTCACGTTTCCAACGCATTTCTTTTGTACATCCATAAGGTGATGCCTAGCGAATTGTACGACTTTTTTGTAAATGAACCCAACGCATACTCATTTTACACAAATGCAGAACAGATGGTATCTTATATTCTGATGTTTTTTGATAGATATTCTGTTTATGGTCTAAGCGTCGAGAATCTTGGGTTGGTTCAACAGTTCCTTAAAAATTTTAAAAAAACATATTCGCTTGAAAGAGATAAAATATTAGAAGAGAGCCCTAATTATTCAAATCAAGAAAATCTGAAATTTATTGAATTTTATTTTAAAAATAGGAAACACTTAGCCTCACCAGAGAATTTACAGAAAAACAACAAGAAAATTTTGTCAAAAGAGGACTATAATTTTTATAGTCTCTCAATGGTATTACTTGGGGGGCTTGGACCCCAAGGGCATGGATTTTCGTACTCCACACCAAAAGGAGAGGTTGTCGAAGTTTGCTCCGACATAAAGGAAAACGAAGCTATTATCGTAAAATATAAAAAGTTCCTAAAAAAACAATTTATTTCTAAATTAGAGGAGGAATTAGCTAATTTAAAGGTAAATCGAAAGGATATCAATAAAGTTATCAAATATCTCATGGAAATCATTGACCAAAAGGAAGCGATTACCTATCAAAAAAAGAATACAATTATAAGACAGATTAAATCTTATTTAACAGAATTTGACGAGGTTCAAAATCGTGAATTTCAAAACTTACTCGAAAAGATTTCTGACGCGATCAGCGTAATATTGAGAAAAATCAAGCTTGACGATCAATTTAAAACTCGGATGGAGTTAGTTTCCCAGGAAAAATTAAAATCAGAAGATATTGCAAAGCTTACGAGCTTAAAAAACAAATCTCATTACGATGTGCTTAGAGAAAGATTTTTTTATCAGTATATAGTAAAGTGGTTCTACGAGATTTATACTAATAGAAAATTTAGCGATAGATAATGATTTCTAACCTCAAAGTGCTATTATACTCTAAATGTATTTAGATATTGTTCCATTTGAAAGATAGAGTCGTAAGAGAGGGAATTTCTTTTATCGCTTCATCAATCATTAACAAATTGTTGTTATTTAACGACAATTTTTTCAGTGAACACAAATTCGAGACGGAGGATGGTAATTTATTTAATTTATTGCCGTTTAAGAGGAGTGTTTTCAAATTAGTTAAGTTTCCAATAGAATCAGGTAAATTTTCGAGGTTATTACCACTTAAACTTAAATATTCTAACGATTTGAGACGGGTTATGGTATTAGGAAAATTAGAAATTTTATTTCCATATAAGTTGAGGTACTTGAGAGAATTTATTTGGTGAAATTTATTTGGTACATTCACGAGATAATTCCAAGTTAAGTCAAGATATTCAAGATTCGAAAGATTTATAATGCTATTAGGAATAGACTTTAATTTATTGTGGATTAGATATAGTTTTTTTAGCGAGAAAAGATTTCCAATCGTTTCCGGAAGAATTATTAACCTGTTCCAAGATAAATCAAGCAATTCTAAGGACTTTAAATTATTTAACGTATTTGGTAATTGTTTGAGGTTATTTTCTCCAAGATAGAGCGTTTTTAACTTTGGTAAATCCCCTATTGAATCAGGAATAGCTGTTAGTTTGTTGTTTTCAAGGTTAAGACACTTTAATAATTGAAGTGATTTAAAAATATCTGGTAAATTTTGCAATCTGTTTAAATATAATGTTAAAGACCTGAGACTTTTTAACGAGCCGATAGAGCGAGGTAAATCTTTTAAATGGTTCCTAGCCAGATTTAAATATCTCAATTTTTTCAAAGTTCCAAAAGTTTCAGGTAAATCTTTTAATTCATTTTTTTCTAAATTGAGAGTTTCAAGATTTTTCAACTGACCTTCTCCAATGGAAATCGTCTTTAATTTATTTCTACTCAAATTTAGGGTTTTTAAATTATTTAACATGCAAATTGAAACAGGAAAAGAATGTATACAATTTCTTTCTAAATTAAGATAGTATAATTTATTTAATTTTTCAAAACTATCTGGTATATAGTATAAATTACAATTTTTTAACTTTAAGACCTTAAGCGTTGATAATTCGCCAAAGAATTCTGGGATCTTAATTAATTGACAATTTTCAACAACTAATTCCTCTATATTGCCGTTTCTAATTTTGTATTCTAATTGAGGAATTTTCTTTTTAAAAAAAGAGATGATTATGTAAGTCTTTAGTATTTTAGCTAAGCTTGTTGAGTATAAGGTTCTCAAATCTCTTTTTCCAATCAGTAATTCAAGGACTTTTTTACGAGGATTATCCTCTAAAAATTGATTAATCTGATTAACAAATAGCTTTTTCGAGATCCTATCATCTTTATCTTTTAAAATAATATTAATAAGACTGACGAAACATTTACATGAGTATTCGTTTTGTATTGATTTCTCCAGAGAGAACAACTTTAAATCATGGATTTTCTCCAAATTTTTAATTCCTTTAATTTCACTAAGATCTTGGATATTATTTCTTTCACGCCAGCTTGTTAGAGAGGTGTTTACATTGCTAAAATCTAAATCGATAACAAAACCATCTTTTAGTTCGTATTCAATTTGAGGAAATTTTTTTTCTAAAAACCGCATAGTGATATAATTACATAGGATCTGAGCAATTTGATTATTTGAAAAATCTTGAATTTGCTGCTGACCATCTTTTTGAGAAACGCAAACCTTAAATTTTTCGTGGGTTATGTTCATTAAATATTCCAATAAGACATTTCTCGAATTATTATCGCCAATGGTTTCTAAACATTTTACAATAGAAATTAAACATCTAAAACATGATTCTTGGTTGAGAGCCCATTTGAATAGATCAGTTGCTTGGTCTAGATAATTTTTTTCAATTAATTTTAGCGCTTCGAATCTTAATGAATCGTTAGAATCGCTGACTAGTATGTTTTCTAATATTTTAAACAATCTTTCCTCTCTAAAATCGATTTGATTCAGTACCTCTACGCTCTTCCTACGAATTTCGTCATCTTCGGAATGATCGATTAAAGAAATAAGTAAATCTATAGCGTAATCTTTTGCTATTTCTCTTTGTAAATATAATTCCAGTATTTTTAAGGGAGAAAAATCCATAATTACAGCAAAATTTTCTGATTCATATTATCCAATCAAACTTAGAATAGATAACACGAGTTTAAAAAAAAATATCCTTTTTATCAAAGTTAACAATTAGAATTAAATTGGTTAAATTTTAAAAGTAAATCAATTAGAAGAAATTCAATAATTAATTTTTTCTTTCCTAAGCTGATTCTGATATTTCTTTCTTTTTAAAATATTCTAAGATTGATTTTCTAATTTCAGGATGGGGTGAAATCATTGTTTTTTTCCGAACAAACTTCCGCGCTTGGTCCCAAGTCCAACTGGGATTTTCAACCATTAATCGTGCAACGACAATCCCACCACTCCTTGAAATTCCCGAGGCGCAGTGGACTAATACTTTTTCATCATTCCCGATTTTCTGGTCTATGAAATTAAGAATCTGTTCTAAATCCTCGTGAGCAATAGGATGTCTGTCTATTAACGGTTTAAACAAATAAGAAAAGTTGGAACCCGGATTATATTTGTTTTTTTCCATTAAATTAACAATAGCAGTTATACCTTTCTTTGAAAGCCTTTTTAGCTTTTTAGCAGCTCGATAATCGCTAATATAAAGATTTGGGGTAATTTGATATGTTTTTGCCATTAGTATACAGACGCCGTTAATTAAAAGAATTTCAATTAATAAATTATATTATTTAGTGTAAAGTTTTATACCTTAAGTACGATAGACTGTAATTGAAAAACAGTAAATATTTCTATTATAAAATATAAACCATGGATCCTTTAATTGTTGACATTAAGAGAAACGCTTTAGACGACGGTCCCGGAATCCGAACGCTTGTATTTTTTAAAGGATGTCCTCTCTCTTGCGTATGGTGCCAGAATCCCGAAACAAAAAGTACTTTTCAAGAGATTTCCTACGAACGAGAAAAGTGTATTCAATGTTCACGATGCGTTGAGACGTGCGAACTAGATGCTATTAACTTTTCCTTAGAATATCCCTTAATTAAGAAAAAATGTAACTTATGTGGTAATTGTGTCGAAGGATGTCAATCTCATGCGTTAAAATTAGTAGGAAAATATTACAAAACTGATGAATTAATTAAGATTATTCTAAAAGATAAAGTATTTTACGAAAATTCAGGAGGAGGAGTCACTTTCTCTGGAGGGGAACCCACATTGCATATGGAATACCTCCATGAATTACTAACACAATTGAGAAAATACCAAATTCATTCTTGTATAGAAACATGTGGATATTATAACCGTGAGAAATTCAATAATTTTATTTTACCTTACATCGATTTAATTTATTTTGACCTAAAATTATTTGATTTAAAATCCCATCAAAAATATTGTAAAGCACCTAACAAGAGGATTTTAAATAATTTTGAAGATCTCGTCAAAAATCAGAAAATCAATCTACTTCCAAGAATCCCTTTAATTCCCGGCGTAACATCGACTAAAGCTAACCTGGATAATCTTGCGAAGTACCTCAAATCTCTTGGAATACAAAAAATAGGATTATTACCTTATAATCCGCTATGGATATCAAAATCAGAGAAAATTGGAGTAGAAAAAACTTATTTTCGCGAAGAATGGTTAAATGATGGGGAAAAAGAGAGAATAAAAGAAATATTTTCCGAATTTAAATTTAAAGATTTCTAATTTATTTCCTAATTTCTTGAATTTGGTCAAAAATCGAATCCATCCTATCGCGGATACTGCCGTACAGGCCTTCCTCTTCGGATACCACGGAATTTAAGGCCGTTTTAAACCCGTAATGGCTTTCAGAAACGATGATTCTGACGGGAAGTGTGAAGATTTCGTTTAGGATCATCAAGAGCTCTTGGATAATTTTGATATATTTTGGAAATTTTTCTTGAGTTCTTTCAACCATCGTTCGGTCTGCCGATATTAAACCATCTTCTCTTTCTCTCTTAATTTCTTCCCATACATTTTCCTTTAATTCCTCAAAATTAATTCCTAAGTTTTGTAGGGCAACTTGAGAACCTTCGAAAAGAAAGCTTATTGTATCCTTGCCAGAAAACTGTCTCACATTTTCGACCATCTCTGGAGGTGCTAAATCCTCCAAAAAATTAACGAGCAATTGGTTATAATCCCTCACAACATCTAACGGAAGAAATAATAACATCATCTCTTTAGTATGCTTAAATAAATATCCGAAAATTTTAGATGTAAGTTCGTTTTTTAACCCTTTTTCTATAAATCCACCATATTCGTTTATCAAATGAATGCCTAAAAATCCAATAATTCTGATCATATCGTCTTCGTAGTTTTTAAAATAATCAAAGAATCGACTAGGTTCCATATTTAATTTTTCACGAATCAATTCTGCTAGTCTTTCCTTAATGTTTTCTAGCGGTTGATCAAGTAAATCGTCTAATTTATCTAGCGTAAAGAAATCTTGTAGTTTATCTATAAAATCAAATTTAGTTTCTTGCTTTATTTCTTCGTCTAAAATGTCTTCTACTCGAAATTTGGAGGAGGCTCGTTCTTTCGCTTCCTCTTCAACAAGTCTATTCCACTCCAAATGATCGTAAACACGACAGTATAACTGTAAATTTTCATCTCCTTTCACTATACACTTAGTTTCTCTAATTCCTATCCGATATTCATTCTTTTTTATTTTAAGCACATAATTTGCTACCGTCTCTAGCATGCCGCATAAACCTGCCGAACAACCTTCGGATTCTTTACTCAACTTATCAAATTTGAATTTGTCTTCTTCGTCATCCCCATAACCCGCACATATAGGATTATTTTTGATATTTAAAATATAATCGTTATATTTTGCGCCTTCACGCTGAATTTCTTCGTAGGAATATTCCCCCATTTCTACTCCAAAAACCACTGACCAGAGAATTTCAAAATAAGAGAGCACTTTATCTGGAGCTCCCGGCATGAATTTAAATACCGAAGACTTTCTCTCGCACGATTCATACGAAGCTTTTTTTCCGATTTCTCTTAAGATTTTGAGCGATTCCTCTTCATCTTTAGTTATGTCGTTTATCTCGCTTAAAATCTCTCTATATAGCATAGTATAAAAGAGTGCGTTAGTGGATCTACCGAACGCTTTTGTAATCTTTTTCATTAACCATTGAAATAATCCCACGATTAATTACCTCCCAATTCTATTTTAAAAACTTGTACACAATCCGAATGCCCGTAGGCTCGAGATTTTTCAACTCTGAGTGGAGAAAGGTTTATTCTGGATGGGATTGCTGATTCTTTATTGATTAGGTCAACTAATTCACAAACAAGGCCCAAGATTATTTCGCACCCGGCAATCTCTATATCTTCGTAATGATATTTACATAAAGCGCATTTATTGTCAACAACCGTGAGCAGATTATCTTGAACTTCAATCGAAATATTGCTATTGAGGATTTTCTGGTAAACTGTAGTTAAGAAATCCTTTAGATTTGATAATGTGACTTTATCTACTGGTTGCCAATAATTAGACATGGTTTTTGCGATATTTCTACCCATTTGTCTCAATCGTTCTTCAACATTAGTTCGCTTATTTGCCTTCATGAAGCGGGCAAGATGGTAAATTGCGTTACGCATTTGATTCATTACCGCTTCAGCTTGAAAAATATCAGCCTTTGTATACTCCATCGTTTAGATGTCCTTTCTTTAATATTAAAATATAGATGATAAAAAAACAAATCATTTAAAATTTTTAATTATTTTACGACTATTATTGATATTTAAAAAAAATTCAATGAATTTATTCTTTGGAAAGTATCTGATTCCTTATTTTCTATATTTCTGAAACCTTCTCATTTAAATCCTTAACCATTAGAACTTCAAATATTCAAATTACTAAAAAATTTTTTTAATATTCGAAATTGGAGGCAACTTAGTTAAGATTAATCAAAAATCCGTTAATTGATTATGAATTACCTTTCACAACCTTTTTTGTATTTTATAAATAAAAAGAATATATAGGAATATACACTTAAAAAATTAAGAATTCACCTTAAAAATTCAAATTAAAGAACTTAATATCGAAAATGATTGGTGTAGAAGATCTTAAAGAATTCGGAATTGATGCGCCTGAAGACGGTAAACTCATCATAGACGTCTATACAGAGTGGTGCGGACCTTGTATCGGACCAGATCACGCCTCGTGATAACGAAAGAAAGTTTGTCGCACCCGTATTGCATCGTTTAAGAGATGAGGGGTTAATAAATCTAATTCAAGTAGATTTAGATAAAAATAGACCGCTAGGTCAAAAATTTAACATCACCGCAATTCCTACATTGTTATTCTTTAAAGAAGGAAAAATGCTCCAAGGAACCATTACTGTTCAGGGTCAACCTCTTGTGAGAGATGGTATGATGATTGGCGCTGCAGGAGAACCTGTATTAAGAGAAATAATCGAAAAAATGTAACTTCTTTTACTTTCTATATTTTACTCTTTTTTTACTATTCAATTTGTTAATTTTTTAATCCTTTTTTTTTAATAACTAAGAGATATTTAAATATAAGAGATTTTTCTATTTTTGCTTGCTACTTGATTTATGAGATTTTATATGAAATGTAAGCTAAATTGTTAAATTTGAAAAGAATTAATTTTAATTGTATTATAATTTTAATAATATTATACTAAGCATATTAAATGTGATTTGCCATGGCCACAATAGACTTTGAGTTTAGGAATGAAATAATAAAATCTGACATTGGTAGTACTCTTTCTTATTGCTATCAATGTGCTACATGCTCTGGTGCTTGTCCCGTTGCCCAGGTGACTGAGGGACGCTATAATCCTAGACGTCTAATACTTGATGCTTTATTGGGATTGAAAGAAAAGATCTTTGGAAAAGAAAACGCTTTTAATATATGGGGTTGTACGATTTGCGATACATGCGACGAAGTTTGTCCACAAATGGTTGAATTAACCGAAATTTTCACCATCCTTAAAAATAAAAGCGTCGAAAGAGGCGAAGCGCCCGAACATTACACTGGTCAAGCGTCAGTGATTTTAGAAAATGGAAAAGCCATACCGATGCAGTCAGCTATCGAACGAAGAAGAGGACAGTTAAATCTCCCCGAGATTTTAGCTCCGGATATCGAGGAAGTAAAAAAGATCTTAGCCGCAACTAAACTACCTCAAAAATTACCAAAAACAGAATAAAAAGCATTCTATTCTTTAAAATCCTTTTTTTAAAAAATATAACCAATTTTTACTCAGAATGAAGTATTCTGATATTCTAACTTATGAAATGTAGGTATTTTCGTTCTCTTAATTTAAACAGTTCTCCTTACTATTGATTTTAGAAATCTTTTAAAGACTATTTTAAACAAATTAGGAGAGATTTAATAAGAAAACAAAATTATTTACAATTCATATATCAAAATAATGAAGATTTTGATTTAAATATCAAAAGAAATTAAAAAAATTAGATACAAATTTAACAATAATTCAAAAGAATAGGTAATTAAAATGGAAAGAAAGTTTGTTGTTGGCGGAAATTGGAAAATGCACAGAGGAACTCCCTCCGACGCTAAAATGATGCTGAAGAAATTTTTAAAATTAGTTAAAAAAATTGAAAACGTTGATATTATTATCGCGCCTCCTTTCACAGCAATACCGTTTACTACTGAATACGTAAAAAAATCAAAGGTAAAGATTGGTGCCCAGAATATGTATTTTGAGAAAAAGGGAGCCTATACGGGAGAGATTTCACCAGTTTTTCTAAAAGAGATTGGATGTGAATATACAATACTTGGACACAGTGAAAGACGCCACATTTTTAACGAAACTGACGAATTGATTAACAAAAAACTAAAGCTAGCTTTAAATATGAATCTAAAGCCTATTGTTTGCATTGGAGAGTTATTAGAAGAACGAGAAGCGGGTCAGACCAACGAAATTATTGAAAAGCAATTCAAAGGATCTTTCAGAGATCTAAAGGAGGAAGAAATAACAAATATTATTATTGCTTATGAGCCTGTTTGGGCAATAGGAACAGGTAAAACCGCTACTCCCGAACAAGCAGAGGAAGTTCACCAACATGTCAGAGATTTGATTAAGAAGACATACAGCGAAAGTGTTTCAAAACAAATTCGAATCCAGTATGGTGGTTCAATAAAACCGCATAACGCAGAAGAATTATTTAAACAAAAAAATATTGACGGTGGATTAGTAGGAGGAGCTTCATTAGAGGCTGAATCGTTTTCTGAGATTATCAAATCCGCGGAAATGCTTTCAAAATAGGTTATACGTAATATCTTTTATTTACTTTCAATTTTTTAGCTGATAATTAAATTAAATTTGTTGATAAGCTTTAAAGGAAATTCCCCTAAATAAGATTGCGTATCCGTGAATAATAGATAAAAATAAGGTTCAAAAAGATTGTTCACGGTCACACCAACACCGCTATTGATTATGTATACCCATATAGTACGGTCCTTTATAAAACTCTGTCTATGTTTCCATTCCATCGGAGGAATTTGAGGTACTTCTCCCATATTTCTGAGAATAATTTCAATTTCGTCGAATGTGTATTTTTCTCCAAAGACCAAAATAGGAGAGAGATCAAACGAAGAAATAACTATGTTAAACAAACCATAGTTACCCATAATATTTAAAAATTCCTGAGCTTGCCTTTCAAGAGCGAAATGAATTTTTTTTAGACGCCTTTTGGCTTTTTTATCAGTCAATAAATCAAGTAATTTGTTCTCTTCTTCGCTAGAAATACATATGCAAGATTCAAGAGGAATTTTAGGTTTAATAATCGTATTATAAATTAAATTTACTTTCGCTTCAATTGATTTATTCAATAAGTATACTTCAGTTTCAGTTGTAATTAGCGCATCTCCTTCGTATTTCTCTCCTCTCAGAACATCTTTATTGTAATCTTTATCATCTAAAGATTTAAATTCTAAAGAATAAATTCTTTTCTCGATATTTTTTGAAAATTCATAAAGTGCTGAAATTAATCCCGCATTTAATTCAAATGCGTTTGATGTTTCTAAGCAATCTTGATCTATGTAGAAATAATCGGTATAATCAAAAAACCTAAGGTTTAGTCTAATCCCTTTAGGTAAAGGCAATATTTTCTTCTGATAAAATGGAAAACCAGAACTGGTGACAATAGAAATGGAGTAAATTGTCATAAAATACTAAGGATTTTATTTTACTTTCATTCAGAATTGATATTATTATAATTAAAATATTGATATTTAAATTACATAGTGAAATCAAAAACGAAGAGTTAAGAGAAGCCTAGCTAAAATTTGGTTTTAAGTTTAAAGTTTTAACAATTGGAAATTTTCTTTTTATTAATACGAAACGGCGACTAACTCGTTCCCTCTTACCTTATATTGTTTATCCACATAAACCAATAGCGCGTGCCCGCTATGAATATATACGATAGGAGCAGTTGGTTTTGTTGAACTTTCGACAACCGATTTTTTTATAATTATAGTAAGAGTTTTGTTGCAGGTTTTACAGTAGACTAAGGTTTTTTTAATTATATCAAGGTCTTCGTAATTTTGTAAAGTCTCATATATGATGTTAGCAAATCCATCGAAGATATTACATCCAAAATCGTCCCCATAACATGATACTAATAAGGAATCGTCGTACATTAAATCAAATTCTTTTATGAAATGTTCCATAATAGCTTCCATAAGTTGGGATTGAACCGCTGGTTTAGCTGCAATAGAATACACAAGATCTTTTTTTCTAAAATAGACGATTTTTAGATCAGCTTTCGTTATACAGTAGAAAATGTTTTCAGCGGGAGGATTTCTGGTCATTCTAATGTCAAATAGATTAGTTTTATGATTTGAATTGCTTGTCCAAGTAAAAAACGAATCATTTGACTGAAATTTTCCAATATTAAAGAACACTATTTCTTTTGTAAGATCTATACTCAATATAATAATACCTAAATCCTGCTTCAGTAGAGATAAGAAGTTTAATTAAAAATTGAACAAAAATTTTGTGTTTGTGAAAAAATTACGATACGATTAATGCTGGTCTCCCCGGTAATGCTTGAGCTGATTTTGGATTAGACGATTCATTCTCGGTAGATATTTTTACCTTGCAATTATATTTATTTTTAACAATTGAGGAAATTTCGTTATAAAAATTTATTTCATCCTCCTGCGATAATATGACTTTTGGAAATTTACCAACATTTTTAATTACTTTCGAAATGATTTTATTGATTATCTTCCCTCTTCTTCTAAATTTAGGATTCTTCATTATATCTTTCATAATTACTCCATGATTTTTCGTCTTTTCTATTAAGTCCATTAATATCTCGTAGAACTCATATTTCCAATTCTCAGCAATAATGATTTCAATTTCTTCTAAATCTTCCATTTTCATTACGATTTTGATATTATTAATGTCATCAGATAGATTATTCATCAATCTGAACTTAAAATCATTTTCAGGCGTTAATATATCTTCGTCGTAGCTAGGCCAATTACTCAAGCTGATGTATCCATCGTTTCCAAGAAGTTCCCAGATCTCTTCAGTCATATGCGGCGCAATTGGATGCAATATTAAAGTAAGTTTTTTCCTACATTCTTCAAAAACTTCTTTAACCACGCTTTCGTTCTTGTATTTATTAAACTCAGAAGAAAATTGTATTATGTTATTTACTGCGTCTCTAATAGAAATGGTTTCTAAGTTCTCCGTAACCTCTTTAATAGTTTTATTCAAGTGGAAGAGTAGCATCGTGTCTCGAATAGTTTTTTTAGTTTTAATCTTATCTGGATCATCAGCGAGCAAATTAAATGTATTTTTAATAAACTTAAACGCAAATCCTACTCCTTCGTCGGACCATTCTAGACTTGATTCGGGACTTGCTCCAAATAAGATAAAGAATCGGGCGGCATCAGCCCCATATTCCTCCATAATACCGATAGGATCCACTGTATTTCCGAGACTTTTACTCATTTTCACGCTTTTCATTATATATTTAGTGCCACATCGTTTACACTTTTTGTCTTTCATATCAGTTTTTACCGCAAAACTCTGGCACTCAGGGCAATAAGGATGCGTTTTATTAATCATACCTTGAGTTAAGAGGTTTTGGAAAGGTTCGTCGTGAGGTTGAAGATTTAAATCCCGACTTACTTTCGTCCAGAACCGTGCGTAAAGTAAATGCATTACTGCGTGCTCTATTCCTCCAATGTATTGATCTACATTACCCCAATATTGAATATATTCGTAATCATACGGTGTGTTATTTTCCAAAGAGGGAGGATCGCAAAATGCAAAAAAATACCATGAACTATCCACGAATGTATCCATAGTATCTGTTTCTCTTCTTGCTTTTCTACCACATTTCGGACATTTCATATTTTTGTAAGATTCGCTTGTTTCTATAGGATTTCCTTTACCGGTAAATTTAACATCTTTTGGAAGTTCAACTGGTAAATCTTCGTAAGGAACTGGTATAGTTCCACATTTAGCACAATAGATTATTGGAATTGGACAACCCCAATATCTTTGCCTAGAGATAAGCCAATCTCTTAATTTGTAATTAACCGTAGCAAAACCTATATCAAGCTCTTCAAGTTTTTCAGTAATCGAGTTGATTGCGTTTCTATTTTCCATCCCGTTAAATTCCTCAGAATTGGTTAAAATCCCATCACCTTCATACGCTCTCGTCATCTTTTCGTTATTCAACTCGTAATCGTACGGATTAATTACAACTTTGATTGGAATATTATATTCTTTGGCAAATTCGAAATCTCTTTGATCATGAGCAGGAACGGCCATAACCGCCCCAGCACCGTATTCGTAAATAACGAAGTTTCCTATGTAAATCGGAACTTCCTCATTTGTAACTGGATTGATAGCGTGTTTTCCAATAAACATTCCCTTTTTCTCGACATCGATATCAGTCCTTTGAAATTTATCTTGTTTCATAACCTCGTTATAAAAATCGTTGAAGTCTTCTTCATATTTCGTACCTTCTACCCAATCTTTAATCCAAGGATGCTCGGGAGCAAAAACCATGAAAGTAACTCCATAGAGCGTATCTGGTCTAGTGGTAAATATGTCAATTGTTCTTTCTTCTCCTATTATAGGAAATTTTATAATAGTTCCCTCAGAACGGCCTATCCAATTTCTTTGCATATTTTTAACTTTTTCGGGCCAGTCTACTTTTTCTAATCCTTCCAATAACTCCTCTGCGTAGTCCCTTATTTTTAAAAACCATTGAGTGAGAAATTTTTGTTCTGCTTCGGCCCCGCATCGCCAGCATTTACCTCCTTGTACTTGTTCGTTTGCTAACACGGTTGCACATTCTGGACACCAGTTTACATAGGATTCATTTCGATAGGCTAATCCCTTTTCAAACATTTTCAGAAAGAACCATTGATCAAATTTGTAATAATTCGGATCGTGGCTGTAAATCATTCTAGTCCAATCGTACGAAAGGCCTATCCGCTGTTGCTGAGTCTTTATCGCTTCTATGTTATTATTTGTCCATTCTTCTGGATTGGCACCATGGTCGATTGCCGCATTTTCCGCTGGTAGCCCAAACGAGTCGTATCCCATCGGGTAGAGTACATTAAATCCTTTCATTCGATTATATCTAGCGTAAGAGTCTCCTATCGAATAATTTCTTAGATGGCCCATATGCAGAGCTGAACTAGGATAAGGGTACATTTCTAAGACGTAGAATTTTTCTTTTTCAGGGTCCTCTTTTACTTCGAATAGTTTATCTTTCTTCCATCTTTCTTGCCATTTTTTCTCAATTTTCTGAGGATTGTAAACAACCATAGTAGTATCACGATCTAATTAATTTTTTTCTTAATAGTAAATGATTAAATTTTTCTTTATTTGAACTATTTTACTCGATTTCCAATTAGTTCAAATCTTTGATACGTTATAACTATAACAATTACAAATTTCTAAATGACCTATTTCTATAAATTTTTAATACCAAGCATTTCAATACTTCGGTAAAAAATAAAAAAAGGTCAGCTAATTCTATTTGAATTATAATAATAAGAAAATTAACTCTAAAGACATTTTTGTTTCAATATGATTCTTATTATTATATTTCATAATCATTACAAAGATTATATTTATCTAAATTATATTACTTTTTAATAAAGCATTTTTAATTAATTTTTTTATAGAATAATCTCTAAAATTAGTAGAATGAGACGAAATGAATCGTTTTTTCTTAATCTGAGAAGATACGCTTTAATTTCTCAAATTGTCCATAAAAATAATTCTTTTTAATTTAGAAATAAGATAAAGACTAATGAAAATCGAAAAAATCCGCGTAAGTATTGGCAGTGCCTCCGTGTTGGGATTAAAAGAAGTCAAGTTCGATGTTGCCCCAACAACTTGCTACATAATGACCTACAGAGAGGGTCATTGTACGGCTAATTGTGGTTTCTGTCCCCAAGCCAGAGACGCTAATAGTTCTGCAGAAAAGTTATCTCGTATTACTTGGCCAATATTCAATTTTAAGGATTTTTTGACAAAACTAAAATATGCAACAGCTCTTAAAAGGTTTGAAAGAATTTGCGTTCAAACCCTTAATTATCCAAAATTCTACGAAGATCTAATACAGATTGTTTCTGCCATTAAAAAAATATCTAATATTCCTATTTCAACAGCTATTACTCCGATTTCAAAAAAACATTTATCAGAACTTAAAATTGCGGGAGTAGAAAGAGTTGCTATTGCATTAGATGGGGTAACACAAGAGATTTTTGATAGGATCAAGGGAAAAGACGTTAAGGGGCCATATCAATGGGAATTGCATTTTCAAAGCATAAAAAATGCTTTAGAAGTATTTTCTGAAGGATATGTAAGTACACATCTAATAATTGGATTAGGCGAAACCCATCGTGAAGTTCTTAAATTAATTGAAAAATTTCATCATAAACAAGTTTTACCCGCTCTTTTTTCATTTATGCCTATCAAGGGAACAGAACTTCAAGACCTTTCTCAACCAGATTTAATCGACTATCGTTTGATTCAACTTTCCAGGTATCTTATAATCTACGATAACAAAACCCTCAACGATTTTACATTTAATTCTAAAGGTCAAATCATTAAAATTAAGATGACTCGCGCAAAGTTACAAGAAATCATAAATTATCGAACACCCTTTCTTACCTCGGGGTGTCCTGGTTGCAATCGTCCCTATTACACTTCAAAACCATCAGGTCCGATTTACAACTTCCCCAGAGAATTAAATAAAGAAGAAAAAACCGAAATTTCAAATTTATTAATAAAATATGTGAATTAGCAACAATTCTTAATATCATGATTTCTTGGCGGTTTTTACCTCTCGAAACCAGAAACGGTTATTGGAACATGGCAATAGATGAGGCCATTTTAAAAGCCGTTATCGAGAAAAAGGTCCCTCATACGCTCCGTTTCTACAAATGGAAACCAAGCACTGTTTCAATAGGGAGAAATCAGAGTATTTCTACCGAAGTAGATAGGAAAACGGCAGAAAAAAAAGGCTTTAACATAGTTAGACGTATTACTGGAGGGGGCGCTGTTTTTCACGACGAATTCAGAGAAATTACTTATTCTCTAGTTTGTCCGATTAAATTTTTAGAGAACCTTGGAGCAATTAAGGTTTTGGATCATTTTGAGATTATTACTCAAAGTATCATTGCGGGGTTAAGGATATTTGGTTTGGAACCTCAAAAAGGGATTATCCATTGTCCTGCGCTCCTTTTGGACGGGAAGAAGTTTTCGGGTAATGCTCAGACTAGAAGAAAAAATTACCTACTTCAACACGGGACAATTTTATTAGATATAAACCCAGAATTAATGTATTCCGTGCTTACACCTCCCGAGAATGTGACCAAAACAAAAATGGTCCAATCTGTAAGAGCCAAGTGCGTAGGGATCAAAAAATATTTCGAGAATTACGAAGAAAATAAATTTATTAAATCTTTATTAAGGGGATTCGAGCAATCTCTAAAAATTAATACAATAAAAGGAAAATTAACAGAATTTGAAATAGAAACAGCAAAAAAGTTGATGCAAGAAAAATATGAAAGGAGGGAGTGGTTATATAAATATCCATAACGCCGAAAATTTATTAAAAAAGATAAAAGTGAAAGAAGCAACTTATTCGGACTTTTCAAACTTACTCACATTGGAAGAGACAAAAATAGAACCGTTTTTTCAGCTTGCCCAAGAGATTAAAGTCCAAAATTTTGGAAACTCATTAAAAATATATATTCCCAATAAAAGATTTCCAGCAATCAGTCTCACTGGAAATATATGCGAACTAAATTGTGAACATTGTAATAAGAAATATTTGAGTGGAATGAAGGCAATACTTAATCCAAGAGATTTAAGAGATTTCTTAACGAACCACGGGAAGAAAAACGGTGTAGGTGTTTTACTCTCAGGAGGATGCGATTCAAACGGCTCTGTTCCTTTGATAAAGTACTTAGATGTAGTTAATGAAGTAAAAAAAGAGACAAATTTAGTTATAAATACACACACGGGTTTGTTAGATGAAAATACCGCAAAGAAATTAGCAGAAGCGAATGTAGATATCGTCTCTTTTGACATTAATGTGGACGACGATGCTATCAAAGAAATTTATCATTTAAATAAAGATAGAAAAGACTACGAGAGAGCGGTCTATCTATTAAAGAAGTACAATCTAAATGTCGTACCTCATATTTGTATCGGGTTATATCACGGAATTTTACATAAAGAATTAGAAGCTTTAAAATTTATAAACGAGACTAACTTAAATCCATCACTAATCGTCTTAATTGCTTTAATTCCTCCTAAATATAAAAAGAGTAAGTTTAAGGAACCAAAACCACTCGAAATAGCAAAGATTATCGCAGTAACCAGGTTTTTATTTCCAACTACGGAAATTTCTCTAGGATGCATGCGGCCGAGAGGAAAATTAAAAAAAAAAATCGAACTTATGGCAATAAAAGCTGGATTAAACAGAATTGAAATTCCCTCACCAGATACATTAAAAAAGATTAAAAAGATTAATCCCAAGATTAAGTACAAGTTCTTTTCAGCATGTTGTGCTCTTCCAAAAAAATTTGAGGAATTACCATCTTCAAAATGTAAGAATTCCAAGATAAAAAGATACAAAATAAATTAATTCAATGATTCAAGATTCATTATTATGACGAACGATGCTCTCGAGCTAATTAAAAATAAATTTAAAAAGGACAAATTTGCCAAATATTTTGGTATTCAATTAGATGAAATAACTGAGGATTTTGTGCAAATGCATATGCTCCTTACACCAGAGATGAATAATTTTCAAGGTAGACCCCACGGTGCTGCAATATACGGATTAGCTGATGCGGCGTTTTCGGTGATCGGAAATAATAAAAACAACATTTGTGTCGCACTAGACTGTTCTATAACGTATCACGCAAGTCCAGATCCCGGTGAGGTTTTATATGTTCGAGGAGAATTAGTTAAGCAAACTAGAAGGATTGGCACATATATGTTTTCACTTTATACATTGAAGGATAATAACGAACATAAAGTAGCAACAATGATCTCAACCTTGTACTGTACGGGAAAACCCCATGATCCAAACATTAAATGTTAGGTTAAAGTAAATGGTACAAAAAATCGAATTATTTGGGCTATCGAATATCCCGCTTATAAAGCTCGGGGATAATTTAATGGAGATCATTTTAGATTCTTTAAAAATAAATCATCTTGATGTTCAAGATAACGATATATTTTTAATTGCCCAGACAATAGTATCGAAAAGTCTTGGAAGAATTAGGAGCCTAGACGAGATTTCGCCGAGTAAAGAAGCATTTGGGTTATGCAAATCAATCGAGAAGAAAGCTCGTTCATTTGGGATCCCAGTAAAGTCTCCGGAATTAATTCAAGCAATCTTGGAAGAATCGAAACAAATCGTAAAGGCCGAACATGTTTTGATAACCGAAACCAAGCACGGATTTGTATGCGCTAACGCAGGTATTGACAAATCAAATATTGAAGGAGAGAAAAAAATTGCTCTTTTGCCTAAAGATCCGGATGAAGAAGCAAGAAAAATTAGAGAAAACCTAAAGAAAAAATTGGGTATCGAATGTGCAGTAATAATAACCGATTCCTTCGGCAGACCATTTCGAATTGGATCTGTGGGAGTTGCGATAGGGGTTGCTGGAATTTTACCCTTAATCGATAAACGTGGAGAAAAGGACTTATACGGGCACATTCTTGAGAGTACGATTGTTGCTCAGATAGATAATCTCGCATCGTCTGCGCAGCTAATAATGGGAGAAGCAGACGAAGGAATGCCTATTGTGATAGTCAGAGGATATCAATACAGGGTTGTAGAATCTTCAAACATATCTGAGTTATTAAGACATTATACAGCTGATTTGTTTCGTAATTATAATAACGAAGAGATCCTCAACGCTCTTTTAAATAGAAGAAGTTATAAATTTGAGTTTGCACGACAACAAGTTAACACTGATGTTATCAAGGAATGTATTTCTATTGCTCGTTATGCTCCTAACGCTCATAATAAGCAGCAGTGGAGATACAGTATTATTAAACAGGGAAAGCTTAGAGAAAGATTAATTTCAAGGATGAACCAAAAGCTTAGAGGGGATTTAGAAAAGGATAGAAAGTCAGAAGATTATATAAATAATAAAATAAATAAAACTCACAATGACTTCTTGAAGGCCCCATATTTAATTTTGATATCTATGGAGACTAAAGACTTAGATCGGTATTCGGACGAAGTTCGGAATAATTATGAATACATATTAGGGATTCAAAGCGTCAGTTCATCTGCCACCTACTTTTTGCTTGCTCTCGAAAGCAAAGGATTAGCATCCTGTTGGTATTGTGCACCATTGTTTGCCCAAAAGGTGGTTAAGAAATCTTTAAAGCTTCCATCTTCTTTTGTTCCAATAGCATTTATTACAGTAGGTTATCCGAAAAAGAAAATTAAAACACCTTATCGTAAGAATGTGGAAGAAATAATATATAAACCATATTCGGAATAATAACAAAGGAGAGGTTTTACTTATGCGGAATGAGAATTACTATCTTATATTAGCTGGGGGGGTAGGAGCTGCAAAATTCGTTGAAGGTGTAGCACATGTGCTTGATCCAAGTTGTCTTAAAATAATTGTGAACACAGGAGATGATATAGAATTATTTGGCTTACAAATTTGCCCCGACTTGGATATTATTACTTATACTTTAGCAAGTCTCGTGGATGAAGAAAAGGGATGGGGGTTGAAAGATGAATCTTTTTCATGCTTGAGTATGCTTAAAAAATATTATGATTTTGATTGGTTTAATATGGGTGATAAAGATCTTGCCACGCACATATTTCGCACAGACTTGATTAATCGTGGTTTTACTAAAACACAAGTTACAGAAGTCATATGCCAAAAACTGGGAATTAGTGCTGAAATACTTCCGATGTGTGATCAAAAAGTCGAAACTTACATAAGTACTTCTCAAAAAGAAATGCATTTTGAGGAATATTATATTAAATACCAATGTCAACCTGAAATCATAGACATTGAGTTTAAGGGAATCGATGAATCCCTTATTTCAAAAGATATTATTAAATATATTAAAGAGGCAAATAAAATAATAATATGTCCATCTAACCCAATCGTTTCAATTGGAACAATTCTTAAAGTAAAGGGGATGAAAGAAGCGTTAAAAAGAGTAAAGAACAAATCCTACGCAGTTAGCCCGATAATACAGGGTCAAACAGTCAAGGGACCAGCAGATAAGTTAATGAGATTCAAAGGATTAAATGTATCGTGCGTTGGGGTTGCGGAATTCTATAGAGAATTTATCGGACATATGGTAATTGATATAAAAGATAGAGACTTGAAACCAAAAATAGAAGATCTAGGATTAAAAGCGTATTGTTTTGATACTATGATGGTAAACTTGGAAAAAAAAAGGGAGCTAGCTAACTTCATAATTGACCTATGATATAAGCATTACGATGTAGTTTCTGCAGTCGGCTGACCAGCTTCCCCTATTTCCTCTTCCGTATTTTCTAGCTCTTCATCTAATTTAACATAATCTCCAACAGAAGCTAGTATTTCTTTTATACGACCCTCTTGCTTTAATCGGATAATTAGATTTCTATGTTTAATATATGATATACCTTTGGCTATAACAGGAAAGAGGAGCATAAACGGAATTAACAGAGTAATAACCACCTCTGGCGAGTACATTGCTAAACTTTCGGTAATTGCAGGGGGAAGGTTAAATACATTCACGAAAAACCAATGGGGATGAATTATTATAAAACTTATAATTACAAGTAAGCCCACTCGAAAAGTAAAATTGATAAACGTAGATGTAATTAAACTTTTTCCTTGAGGAGCAGAGGATCGGGCGGTTAGAGTTTCCTCAGACTCTGGATCTTCTCTGAAAAGCCTCTCTAAATATCTTCCTAATCTTCTCGTTTTAGAAGCTGCTGAAACTAATTTTTTCTCTTCTTCTTCCAATTTTTTCTTCTCGATCATCTCCTTGACATAAGAAAATCTTTGAGAGGTTCGTGCAAAAAATTTCGCTAGTTTTTCTTCTTCTGCCTCAATTTCTTCCCTTCTCTTTTTGGCCTCTCCTTTAATCTTATCAATATCCGCCACGACAAAATGAGATTCTCTTCGTATAATCTTTAATTGTGCTTCTAATCTCTCGCTCCTTTCTAAGGATGGTGAGGTTACTGAATTGATATAATTAATTTGAAAAGAGATCTCTAAATACAAATAGCAAATAATAGCTAAAAGAGCTGTAGCACTAACAAGAAAAAGAAATAGATTATCAAGAGGCAAAACTTTTAGTCTAATGGAAACGGGATCTTCGAGCTCATCCAGAACTTCAAAACTGACTTTAAATAAAGCAAGCATATCTCGAAATCCAAAGACCATTAGAGGTAAAACTATCATTAACACTAAAGATCCAATTGCTATAAGGCTATATTTGGGATCTGTCTGTATTATTGATCGGACAAAAAAAATAATTGAAATTATTAAAATAATTTGAAAAGAGAATAAATATAAATTGTTTAAAAATTTTAAAAGCTCTTTCACTATTAATTCGGGTATGGTTCTTAAACTAGGCGCCTCACCATTAGGAAAAGAAAACCATTTTGCTAAATAAAATCTAAAAAACCTTTCTACAAAATTAACCATAAAACTAGCTCTAAAACTTGGAAAGGCAAAAAAGATTCCAACCGCTATAAAAGTCGCACCTAAAGCAATTATATACATACAAAAGAATAAACCATAAGCCAAAACATTTTTTAAATAATAAATTACATCAGTAATAACTAAATCTCCATCTGGTTTCCATATTATTTTGCGAAAATTAAAGATATTACTAAAAACTAAGAATATAAATATAAACACCGCGATGTTCGCTGCTTTTAATATCCATAGAAATTTTCTTGCCATCATATTAATATGCCCTCCCTTTTTTCTTAGCTTCCAGATAATATCTTAAAACTTGATTCATCATATCATCAGGTCCAACCGAGATGATATTTACGCCCGCATTCCTCAAATCTTGTCTAACTGTTAAAATATGCTCCATCATTTCTTCACTAATAGCCTCTGCTAAAGCCTTATCAGTGGAAGACAAATCAACTTCGTGAATTTCAAACCAAGGTGAAAATGGATTTATTAAAATGATAGTATGATTAAAAGGTAATAATTTTCTTACTGCTTTGTTAATTTCTTTCGAATCTGCTTCTAAATCAGATATAAGGAAAATTAAAGAACGTTTGTGAAAACGCTTAGTAAAATAATCCATAGCCTCGAAGATTTGACATTTTCCTTGAGGTTTTACCCGAGCAACAAAATCTAATACAGAATAAAAATGGTCTTCTCCTCCTGACGGTTTTAGAAATGAGAAGTTTTTTTTGGTAGAAAATGTAAAAACTCCCACATTGTCTCGCCTAGTTAACGCTACTTTAGTAAGTAACATACAAGCGCGAATAGAATATTCGAATTTTGTATTATCTATAGCTCCTCCAGCCATAGTACTTGAGGAATCAACCATAACTATAACAGTTACATCCCTTTCTGTCTCAAATTCTTTAACAATAAGTTTTTGCATTCGAGCACTCGCTTTCCAATCAATTAATCGAAACTGATCGCCAAAAACATATCTACGCATCCCGTAAAAATCGGAACCAAGCCCTTTTTGCTTAGATCTTTGAACACCGTAATTAAGTTGTAAAGAGCGTTTTGATCCAAGAATTTCAATGCGTTTTATGTCTTCATACGGAGGATATATTAATATATCCGTAACGCTATCAGGAACAATTCTTTCAACCGAATTAAAACCTAATCGATCTTTAACAGTTACCGACAGAGGACCTATCGGATATTCGCCTCTAACTCGGGGCTCAAGGACGAATGAAAATTTAATTTTTTCTTTAGGACCGATTCGTGTAGAGATAAAGTTTTCTCCCAAAACTAATCGAAACAATTGAGGATTAAAGTAATCTCTTATTTCGAGAAAATCAAAACCACTTCTTCCCGTATTTTCTACGATTACCTTTATATGCACGAAATCATCCTTGAATACTTTTTCTTTTTCGAGTTCTCTCGTAACTTTTAATTCCTCAATATTCATTTGATAGTAAAATATTGGTAAACTTATTATCGTGCTAAAAAGAAGGATAATTGCAAAATAAATTAGAAAATAATTTACGAATGCAAATCCAGCTGTTAAAAAGAATACTGCAAACAGTACTAAAACTCTTCCTTTTCCACCGAGAATATTATACCACCATTTTTATTTTAAATATTATGAATCCTTTATTTTTTGAGGATGTGCTAAATCATTTATCGAAAAACTATATCGGGACGGGGATCTCTTCGATTATGTTTTTGATTACCGTTTTTATATCGAGTCCTTCTAATTCTGCTTCTGGTTTCAATAAGATTCGATGATTTAGGGCTGGAACAGTCAAAGCTCTGACATCATCTGGTGTTACATACGTTCTACCAAGAATCGCGGCTCGAGCTTTTGAGGTTTTCATTAAAACTAAGCTGGCTCTTGGTCCACAACCTAAAGCAATTTGAGGATGATTTCTCGTTTTTAATATAAGGTCTCGAATGTATTTCAATATCCGCTCGTCAATGTATACATGATTTATTAGTTTCTGGGCTGCTATTAACTCGTCAGCATTAGTGACCGCGTCAACTAGTGGAGAGTCTCCGCTCAATTGTCTCCGGAGAATTTCGACCTCTTCGTCCTGTTCGGGATAATCCAACCACAGTTTGAACAGAAATCTATCAACTTGTGCTTCAGGTAAAGGATATGTCCCTTCCATCTCAATAGGATTTTCGGTTGCAACAACCATGAAAGGTTTAATAAGTTCTAAAGTCTCTCCTTCGATAGTGACTTGTCTTTCCGCCATTGCTTCTAATAAAGCGGCCTGAGTCTTCGGGGCAGAACGATTTATTTCGTCTGCTAAGACCAGATTGGCGAATATGGGGCCTTGTTGTAAGACGAATGCACCTTCGTTTTGGTCAAAGATCTTGGTTCCTGTAATGTCGGCCGGAAGTAAATCTGGAGTAAATTGTATTCTTCTAAAGCTGATTCCTAAAGTTTTTGCAAAAGTTTTTGCCATAACCGTTTTTCCAAGTCCTGGAACACCTTCTAAAAGAACATGCCCGTTTACTAATAATGCAATAAAAAGTTGCTGTAGAATCTCACCATTACCAACTATGACACGCGAGACCTCACTCAGAACTTCTTGAGCAATTTCTCGGATAGGAGCAACATCCAATTCTATTTCTTGTTTTGCTTTTGTAGCTTCCATCTTTTTTCACTTTTTTGTTTTTTTATTTTTAATTTTAATTTAGCGATTAATCTTATTCATTTTTAGAAATTCTTTTTTTAAATATTATTTGTAACCCATTCCATTTCAAAAAATAGCTCTTCAAAATCTTCTTCATTTCTGATTTTTCTCCCGTATTTAATGTCTAATATCTTCTTCATAAAACGCGCTATCCTTCTCAACTTGGATCGGGTTATATTAGGATCCTTAGCCTTAAGCATCTCTCTCACATTTTCAACGGTGATTCTCATGTCGCCTAATTGAGTATGCAATTTTCGCTCTAATCTTCTATAAAGTAAATTTAAGGCTTTATCATATCTTCTCTTATCATGATACCAATCAATTTTTTGAGCAAAGAAACTAGATGTTCTAAATTTCATTTGCTCTTCTTTTTTCCTCTCTCTTTCCTCTTTTTTCTTTTGTTCATCTTGTTTGTCTTTTTTGGGTAAATATTTTCTCAATGTATAAATCGCTAATAACGGATAAATCCATGCAGTTATAGGATTAGTAGATAAATGGACGACATATTGAATGATAAAGCCAAATATTCCCGCAGAAGTGACATCTCTCGAATTTTCTGGTCGGATGTGAGCTTCGTCAAATACTATCATCCAATCGTCCTGACTTTCTCCTTCAGTAAGCCAGTTAATGGCGTTCAAGGCTAATTGTTGATTATCAAAACCATCTTCGTTAATTAGCTCGTTATTGAATAGACTTGCGTCGGAAGAAATAAAAACTCTTACGTTTTCCGTCTGCTTGGCCATAAACACGGCTTGGGGATAACCACCTAATGGAATTTTTAATAGATCGTCCGGAAAATCGTCGCCAATAGCATCGGCAACAAAACTTATGTCAACATTATCATCATCAAAATTATACATTTGATCGTCGTTTTTATCAACAAAACTATAAATGCTTGAATATCCCAGTACGTTCCATCCTGAAAACTCCACAAAAGGCCCACCTAAAGCGCAAGTACTCTGAGAAAGAATCACCTTGTCAACACCATCTGTAATAGGGTGATCTGTAAAAGTTTCAATAACTGGGAAGTCTGGTCTTTGTTCGTACGATTGATTATCTCTTAATATACCATCAGGAAATAGGGTTAATGGAACCTTATCTTTTACATCAGGATTAATCATATTGGCCAAAAAGATTTCCCAAAGAAGATTTGAAGTTGAACCATGATCGTGACAAATAAGCAACGCGTTTTTATTATCGTCATCCCTCTCTTCAAAAAAATCAATGAAATAAGGGATTTCGTACAAGGGATTATAATATTGATTTGTTCCCGAAATAACTAATAAAACGGATTTATCGACCCGCTCCGTCGTGCTTAAACTTGATTGAATGTTATAACAATCATATCCTTCAT
>WJKD01000032.1 GCA_014729315.1 Promethearchaeota archaeon
GAGGTGGGCTGATTCTCTCATTAATCGACTGGAAAATCATTTCTGGACAGGGGAATGGCAAGACTATGTACAGCCTGATAGTAATGATTCTGTTGCCTTAACTGCGCAGGGAGGTAGCGGAAAATCTGTTATTATTGCCAATTTCGTTAGGAATTTTCTTACAGAGATTAGTAATTTTCCGATAATTGTCGAAGAAGATCTACTAAAAGGGGGAGCAGACGAAATTGCTAAAATCCTCGGAGTCAGAGTTCTCCCTGAACTTCCTGAGCATATCGAACAAATGCAGAATCACCACAATATACGCATAACTTTTATCATTGATGGACTTGATCGAATTTCAATTCCTGAAGATCCTGGTCAAGAAAGAATTATCGAAATTATTAAAAACTTGATTTCAGCTGCTCGTACTGTTATTGGATGTAGAAAGGTAAATTGGGAGACAACATATGCACATCGCTTAAATATTAATGAACTACAAGTTAAAAAGTTAAGCCAAACGAGGGTCCATAGCATTATTCAAAAATCATCTAAGTATCAGTTCAATATTGATTTGGAAAACAAATTGCTACAACTACCTCTGTTTTTAGACCTCACATTGCGGAAAATAGAGTATTGGGGAAAAATCCCGGAAACAGAAACAGATTTTTTGAGAAAAATCAGGAAAGACATTTTAGTATCTCAACCAAGTGGACCGGCAAATAAGCAAAATGCAGTTGAGACGATTCTTAATTCTCTTTCCCAAATTCAGATAGATTCAATGAACTATGAAGTGCCAATCCGCAAATTACAAAGTAAAGCAGGGCTAGGACAACATTTTTATTTAGCATTGGATCATCTTGAGGAACAACGGCTCATCCAAAAAAAATCGACAACTAGAGGCCAGACAATTCGTCTTGTTCATGATTTAATAGATGATTTCGGAATGGTTCTTCAGTTATTAGAAAATCCGAAGCTTCGTCAACAATTATATAAAAACTTTGAAAAAGATTGCGGACGATCCGTTATGGCTAGCCTTATACAGGCGGTTTATGATCTAGGGAAAAATGAAATAGTCGAGGAAATCTTTAAAGAAATTCTTTGGATACTCGACCGTAAGCCGCTGAAAAATGAGTCTATTATGGCTCGAACTTGGGCAGCTACTGATGTCTTAAAAACTCGATTTGAAGAGCTATTAGATTATATATTGAAATGCTTGGATGGTAAGAAAATTGAAGAAATACCAGAATTAACCAGTGATTATACGCCAAGTAATTTGAATCCTCCGCGAATCACACAAGCTACGGCAAGTACCTTAGCTTCTGTTTGGCTTGGCATAAATCGAGGTAAATTAACTGATGTCCCCAAAGTTATTCCAGTACTGGAGAAAGGACTTTACAAATGGGACTTAAGAGCTCGCTTCATTGAAGCGCTAGCAAAGTATGACCATCCAAATGCAAGCTCTGCTATTATATATTTTGCAAATAGAGAATTACAAAAAAAGGAAGAACAACGCGATTCCGAAGTATTAAGATATGTAGCTTTGGCACTTAGAAATTATAATGACACTGATTCAATAAAGCTACTCAACAAGATCCAAAAAAACGAATTACTTAAAACTTCAATAAGAAGGATTGCCAAAGAAAGTCACAATTATTGTTTATATGGTGCTTATGTTCCTTCAGATCGCAAGGAAGAAGAAATAATTGATGGACTTAAACTTCGAGATGAAAAAAACCGATATTCTGATTGGCGCATACTACAAGACCAAGCAGAGTATGTGCGCAGAATTGCTCTTAGCAAAACCAGATCATTTTCTAAAAATGTAATTACCGCATTAGTAGCAGCTCTTAGTCATGAACATACAGATGCTAGGCGACCTGTGGTTGAGTGTCTTGGTAGCTTTGATAAACCTGAAGCTCGGGATGCTATTCTGAACGAGCTTTTAAAAAAGATTGTTCCGCCATCCGTTCGAAACGCTTGCATGAGCGCTTTAAAAGAGCAATTGACTCGGTGTTCTTCGCCTTTTGAAAACCAAAATCATCGTGTATTGTTAATTCATGCCGCCAAACAGGCTGCATCCTTAGGTTCTCATATTATAGCTAATGATTTACTATCTCTCGCGACTGACTCCAAAATCCGACACCCGAACAATTGGCTGCTTGATGAACACGCAGCGGAGATCTTAAATCATTTCAACGAAAAAAATATCATTACCATCAAACAAATCTCTGAAACTGAAGTCCCATTAGAACCTAGCATTGTCGGTCAGCTTCAAGAGGATGATTTTAAAGCCGCTGGACCTCCCTTGGAAATTAAATATCGATTTACATCATTTCA
>WJKD01000309.1 GCA_014729315.1 Promethearchaeota archaeon
CTCCTATATAGCCATCGACATCCAATACTAAAATTGCTTCTTGTTCCTTTAATTTTTTAAGAGCAATTTCTTGTAGCTTTTGCCACTCGGTATCTGAAAATTTAGGTTTATTTAAAATTCCATCAACGCTACATAAAGAAACTAGTTTGTTATGTTCAATTTGAAGGATGGATTCAAGTTCGATAAAGTGTGTTTTTGCTTTTGTTATGGAACCTACGAGGAAGATTTTTTCTTCATTTATTTGGGAGAAATCATACGATTTAAATCGTTCCAAAAAAATCTCGTTTAATCGCATAAGTGTCGTAATATTTAATATTTTTTCAATTTATTTTAATTTAACAATGAAATCAATATTTAATAGAGTTCACCTAACTGATAATTTAGATTTTTTAAACGCACTGGATTCGGAAATAATTGATTTAATTTACATTGATCCTCCATTTTTCACAGGTGTTGAATACAAAGATTTTTCGGATGTGTGGACTTCTTTAGACGAATATCTCGAATTTATGAGGGTAAGACTCCTCGAAATGCAAAGAGTTTTGAAAGAAACCGGCTCATTCTATTGCCACTGCGATAACAACGCAGTTTTTGATCTTAAACTCTTACTTGACAGTATTTTTGGAAAGGAAAATTTTCGAAGAGAGATAATTTGGAACGTCGGGAGCGTTTCGGGCTTCAAAAGTCAAGTAAAGGGATGGGTGAGACAACACGATAATATTCTATTTTATACTAATTCGGACGACTTTACGTTTCATAAACAATACGTTCCTTATAAAAAAGAATATATAAAAAAACTGTTTAGATATCAAGACGAGGATGGTCGTTTGTATAGAAAACGCCGAGGAGGAAAACAATATTTAGACGCTAAACCAGGCAAACTTGTAGGAGATGTTTGGAACGATATTTATTCTTATCAAACTAGAACGCGATCAAAAGAATATCTGGGATATGCCACCCAAAAACCAGAGAAGTTGCTTCAAAGAATAATTCAAGCATCTTCCAACGAGGGAGACATAGTGGCAGATTTTTTTTGCGGATCGGGAACTACTTTATCGGTAGCAAATAGATTAAATAGAAAATGGATAGGAACAGATAATAATCCAAAAGCAATTGAGTTATGTAAAAAAAGGTTAAAAGTGAACCGGAATTAGAAAAATAGAAAATTAAAAATTGTTAATTAATTAAGAAAAATAAAAAAAATAATAAAAAATATGAGGTAAAGAAATGACAAATAAATACGCCTTATTTGCATTTAATGGGGATCCTATGTGCTTTATCCACGTAATATTAAACGCTTTAGACATGAAGGATAAAGGATTTGACGTGAAAGTAATTGTTGAAGGTTCTGCATGTAAGCTCGCCGGTGAATTTGAAAACGAGTCGAATCCTTTCTTCAAAAAATACCAAGAATTAAAAAACAGCGGTTTAATAGACTGCTTTTGTAAAGCATGTAGTGGTAAATTAGGTTCCTTAGAGAAGGTCAAGAAGATTGGGTTTCCAACTTGCAACGAAATGATGGGACATCCCAGCATGGCAAAATATATCCAAAAAGGTTACGAAATAATCACCTTTTAGGTTTAATCAAAATTCAATATAATTATTGCTGAAAAAATAATATTTTAAGTAGATTAATAAGAGCTCGAAAAATTGTGGAATTTAGCGAAAGAATCATTTTAGGGTTTATCTTTGGGGTAATTGCTTATTTAACTTTATATTTAGGAAAAGGAATAGAAAAGTACGCAATTGAAGGTTTTAAAGGAGATTCGAAAGAAAATGCTAAGAAAGTGAACCTTCGAAGCAAACATTCGGGAATTTGGGCAATAGGATTTGGTTTAACATTCGTTTACTTTTTATTCCAATGGATAGCTCTCTTTTTTGCTCCTATACATTTAATCGCCCCTCTTGAAGGGTTAGGACTCGTCTTTTTGCTTTTCTTTTCGTATTTTATTCTGAAGGAAAGTATTGAAAAGATTGAGATTTTAGGGTTAGGTTTAATAATAATAGGGACCATCTTGGTTGCTTTTTTTAACCCTAACATCGGAAATGTAGAAATTATTGCTTTTAAGTTAGATGTCTTTATTATTACTTCAATTTCTATACTCTTAATCGAATTTATTTTTATAATGATTTCAAGATCTTATGATTATCGAGGGGCGGGGATTATTATCGGCTTAACTGCAGGCACATTTTTAGCGTTATCAACCGTAGCAAAACGGATTACTGCGATTCAGAATTTAACATTGACGATTTCTTTCTCTATTTTAACGATGTTATTTAGTTTATTAGCAATGGTGTGCTCTCAAATAGCCTATGCCAAATCTGACGCAAATAAAGTAGTTCCGTGTTTTACATCGACAAGTATCTTTTTTTCAATTTTAATTGGATTTCTCGCACTTAACGAAATTATTAATTTAATTCAAGTTATAGGCATTTTCTTTATAATTTTTGGAATTATTTTACTAACAGCGTTTAAAAAGGGAATAAGTGAGGCAATAAAAAAGGAAACTTTTTAAATTCGACATAATATTACAACTTGCTTTTCTAACATTTATTCAGATAAAAAAGATTTGTGCTCCTTTTTTTTAGGTAAAGCCTTTTTATACAATAATGTAAAAAAACGCATCAAAAAGAGATCATACTTATTTACGAGATTTAATATTATATAATCGTTTATTATTGACGAATTTATCTAAAAACAAATTAAAATTTAAAAACAACATAAGAAAATGATCAACAAGAAACATTTTAAAATAGGCTTATTGCTTATTTTTTCGGGTATATTCATTGTGAGTATAATCTACACACAGTTTTCAATAAAAGAAATAAACGACACAACAAGTTCAAAAGGATCAATTATAAATCATTATGGTAAGTCTGAGAAAACTGAGCAATATCTAATGTTAAGTAGCGATATAGAATGGACTGAATATCCATCATTAGAACCGAAATATTTTAGTCCTGATACCACACCGGGAAACGGTGATACTGTCCTATATTCGTTTGCTATAAACGAAACAAAAGACTTCTGGCTGAATATTTCAGCATATTATGACACTATCGATAATTACCCTGGATTTGGATTTAGTGATGATCCTATGGCAGCATATCTTATGCCTAATGGAACTTGGTTAGTTGTTGGTATTGAATATGAAATAAATTATCCAATCTTCAATAAGCACTTAGTTTTGGGTATTGGTTCTAACACTTCTAATTTCAACTGGCGAAGAATAGGACAGTTAAATGAGACAAAATATATTTCTGTAGCTGGAAGCGAATCTGGAGAGATTCAAGTAGCATATGTCGAAAAGGTTGGAGTTAATAATCCATTTAAGGGTATTAAATTTTGTAAAAGCGAAAACTGGGGAAACTCTTGGGAAAATGGTACGATCGCTAATTTCACTCATTGCAATGATTTAAAATTTTCTGGTCTTTCTGTGGCTGAATTCAATAATAACTTCACATGCGTTTTTTCTGTAACTAACACTAGTGATTGGACAGATTCCATAGTTTTAGAAAGTAGTCTCAACGCGCTAGGAGAATGGTATGATCCGCAGAATCTCACAGCACTAGAGGGAAATAATGCTGCCGCGCCACAACTCGTGTTTAATCAAACTAATCACGATGGCACTCCGTTACTTGCAGTAAATAACTACACTAGTGGAGGTACTTCACAAGATTTAGTCATACTCCAATTAGAATCCATCTCAGAAAAGACAAAATTAGATTCTTGGATAGTCCCTGCCTACGACAATATAAAAGACGACGAACCGTTGATTTATTTTACAAAAGATTACGAAACAGAAGATTTTTATTTTCTCGATCCACTAGGAATGAGTGACCCAGTTGGCATTCAAAACGCAACATGGAAAGGCAGTCTGTCTGAGACGGATATTTTTCAAGCAGAACAGGATGGATCCTTCAGGATCTTTGGTTTAGATGGATCTAAATGCTTCACAAGTTATGCCTTATCTGATTCGGGCTATTATAAGCCCGGCATTTTAGACTGTAATACACCTTTCAATGTGATTGAGATAAAGGATACTACTGAAGAGAGTCTACGATATAGTTATGTTTTCGATGGGAAAGATGAATATGGTATTTCTCGCTTCGCAAAAGCATATTCATTCAATCTTTACATCGATACAGATGAAATTTTTGGTGTAACTTACGATAAAATCGCATTTGTTGACGATATTCCTTCTAACATCCAGTATAACACTTCAGATAATAAGATCTCGCCATTCTCTTCTTTAGGGAGCAACGATTATTTTAGAGTTAATTTAACCTCAAATAAACCTGGTGAAATGACTTTCAATCTCCTTTCTGATAATATTGTTACTGGAGAAACTGATATCGCTGACGATTCAAATATGATCCAAGACCCAGTTATTTGTGGAGATGGAGTCAATTATTATATGTTATATGAGTATATCGAAGAGACAAATCCGCTCATAGCTAAATTAATGTATACTAAATCGGATGATGGAGGTTTATCTTGGGAGGATCCGATTTCTATTGATGACCTTGAAGAATCGGGATTGCATAAATTTGCAATCAGCACAGACACACAAATATTTGTTTGGATGCGAGAATACTTATATATATCCTCGGACAGAGGAGAATCATTTAATAAGTTTCAAATTGGTTCTGTGGGTGGAAAAAATAGTTTTGAAAAATATGTAGTACATGCAGTCTCCAAGGGAGAAAACAATTCCATAAATTGCTGGCGAGGAGGAGATAAATCAACAAATGAATTCTTGATAAATAAATCAAATGATTATGGATCGACGTGGAACTCGTTTATTACAATCCCATTGGATGACGCCGCGGATTACTATCTCATCGCGTCGGCTTACGATCCAATTTCGGGCAACTTTTCTTTCCTGCTTGATAGTAGCGCAAGTAAGGACTTAAGATTTCTGACTATAACAAAAAACGGAGATGCGTCGTTTATCTCTAATAACTTGTTACCCGACGGATCGACACCTGTGTATTCAAGCTCGTTTTCAAACTATTTCGGTGTCGTTGACCTTGATGTAAGGAAACTGAATCAAACTACTTCAGAGTGGATAATTACTTCGTCGCATAAAAATGCTTATAATCCTTTTCAATTCGAATTTACAACTTATTTAGCTTATACGACATCGAAAAACGGGATAAATTTTAATGATTGGGAAAATCTTACTGAGATAACTGGAGAGAAACTAGATGTATGGACATTCAATTACGATACATGGGACATCGTATATCCGGATGATGGAGTTCCATGTTTTGCTGCTGGGCTTCACCCAAGCCCGCCCTTAGTAGTTCAATTACCCGTATATATTAAGATAACAAGTGGGTCAAAATTTGTTTACGGCAACTCTATGAAATTGGATTCAAATTACCAAGGAGAGTTATCTTTTTACGGGTTAACTAGCAATGGGGAGAAATTAGAGGATGGTAGGTATTCATGGATGTTAAAAGTAATTGATAGAGCGGGTTATACTGAAACTTTAAACGGCAATTTAACTATCGATAACACAAATCCAACTCTGAACGATTATCTCAA
>WJKD01000310.1 GCA_014729315.1 Promethearchaeota archaeon
CTCCATAACTGCATGACCAACCGTGCCGCTCCCAGAAAAAGAATCCATAACTATATCATCTTTATCTGCCGCTAAATTCAATATTCGTTTCATTAATTTAGTAGGCTTCGGTGTATCAAATACAATCGAAAGATCAAATTTTTTGATTTCATCTTTCGCTTCATGGTTGTGACCAACTTCACCAAAGTTCCAAATTGTTCTTGCAGTCACTCCCTGATTTTTTAGCTCACTCAAAAATGTTTTTCGAGATGGAACAGATTTTCCATCTTTTCCAAACCATAATTCATTCCCATCATCAAACCTTTTAAGGGTATCTTTTGAGAATCTCGGAAACGTACCTTTTGGAGGAGACCAAGTGACGCCATTTTTAAAAGTATAAGAAAAATTCTCCCCTTTTATTGAACCACTTTTTGCGTGCAAGGGCGTAGCCTTCCAAGGACCTTTTGGATGATTATCAGGATTCTTATAGGCTTTATTCAATTTTTGTGGTCGGGGAAGTCTTAAAGGACGCCACATTGATTTATTTTTTGCATAACAAATAATAAAATCATGATTATCCGACAAATATTTCGCATCATTGGCAACCGTATATTTTTTTTCCCATATAATATTACAAACAAAGTTCATCTGACCAAATATCTCATCCATCAGGAGACGTAAGTGGGCTTGTTCAATATCATCAATCGAAATAAAAATAGCACCCTCTCGATGCAAAAGTTTTTTCAATATCTGTAATCTTGGATACATCATACAAAGCCATTTATCATGGCGTGATAAATCTTCGCCTTCTGCCCCAACGGTTTTATTCAACCATGCTCTAATCTCTGGTGCATTCACATTATCATTATACTGCCATTTTTCATTTCCAGTATTATAGGGAGGGTCGATATAGATACATTTTACACTGCCTCCATAATAAGGCAATAAAGCTTTGAGAGCATGTAGATTATCGCCTTGAACCAAAAGATTTCCACTTTCTTTATCTCCCGCAGAAAGTGTGTCATCATATTCTAATAATCGATAGGGTATTTCTAAATGGTGCTTTTCAACGGCTTCTTTGCCGATCCAATTTAATGTGGGCATAGTTGCTCTGATATTAAATTATAGGAATGATTTCATTTTTTGAATATAATAAATTTTTGTGAAGCAATCAAGAAAGGATTTTGAAATATTTTGTTATAAAATGATATCTCGATTCAATTACAAGCTTCTTCTTGCAATAACTTACGTACTTTAAGTTCCACGTCAAATAATACAATAACAAGAGGACTGGGAGCTATGTTACCAGGCATTCAAAAAATTATGATAGCTGCATCTATGAATCTTCCACATCCGAGCAACAAAGGTTCTGATACTCATAAACAGGTGTTGCATTAAAATTCTTACAGCGAATCTACCCGGCTAATTATTTCATTTGATAGAGTGCTATTTGGATAGAAACTTTTAAGTGCATCATATATTGTATCATAATATTCAAATATATTGTAAAACTCCAGAAGATCAAAAACTTCGTAAACTTCCGATTGCATGTCTGCAAAAACAACTTTTCCTCCATGACGGGTAAATTCATTGAGTTTTCCAATAAAAATGCCCCAACCTGCGGAACTTAAATATTCTGTATCTCTAAAAAAAATTATTGACTTATATGGAATATTTGCCCATATCTTATCTGGTAAAAAATTCACTAATAGCAGTTTTATTAATTTCAAAGAGTTGGCTTCCGAAATATTAATATTTTTTAATTTATTAGCTATTTTTCTTATATCTTCGTCATTTTCAGCTTCATAAAATATATCTTCTCTATAAAATTCATGTATTCTATACGTAAGATTATTAAGGTCACTAATGAATTGTCTTTTAAGGGCGTCATTAAATAATTTAGCACTATAATCAATTCTATTATCTTTATTGATGTAATTGTCCTGAACTAATAAACAATATTTTCGTATTTCATCTTGAATTTTAGTTGAGATAAAATTATAAATATGCATTCCAATCTTATCATTAGAATGCAATACTTGAAACAATAATTCCCAATTTTTAATATCTTCAATGTTAAATTTCCATAAAATTTTGGTAATTTGATCCTCTATTAACTGAACATTAATATGGTCAATATATTCATTCAATTTAATAACCCTTAATCCATACTTCGGGAATTTTACATAATTTATAGCATTTGTTTTATTATCCATATAATAATCTCCTCAATTGCATTGAACAAAATATATCTTCCTTAATCTTCAGGATATGCTTCGAATCGTCCCTCTCCTTTAAAAAGCTTTAAACTTACTTCTTTAATTTTTGCTGATGGAATCAATAATAATACTAATAGGAAAATAAAAAAAATTGGGAATAAATTTGTATTTGTGAATAGTTTCATTTTATAAAACGCGAATGTGATTACCAAAGCAATAACTGTCAATAATGATTTTATGACTATTTCAAATAGTCTGATTTTCTTATCATAATCATATTTTGTTTTGCTTTCTTGCAATTCATAATTTTGCTTTCTGATTTCCTTGTTTTCTTGGTCTAAAAGCTTATTTTCTGCCTTTTGGATTTCATATTCCTTTTCAATTTTGCTAATATATTTTTCATATTTTTCACTTACCTCTGTTTCTTTCGCAAGATATAGCTCTTTGTACTTTTGTTCGAGCTTTTCATATTTCTTCTCAATAATAGAAACATGATCAACAATATCTTCAATCGCTTTTGGCGGATTATAATCAGAAGAAAGTCCTAACGCATGGTTTATTTTATTCAAAATTTCATGGATATTACCTGATTTAACAATATAATCATAAGCACCTAATTTCACGCACTTAACAGCAGTTTTAATAGGAGGTGCGGTACCTGATAAGGCGATTACACGTGGCAAAATTTTTTGTTTTTTTAGTTCCTCCAATATTTCAATACCATCAATATCCGGAAGTACTATATCTAAAATAATTAAATCAGGCTTAGTATTTATTGTTTCTTGAATACCCTCATATCCATTATACGCCTGAAAAACAATGAATTTTCTTTTTCTAAGATGAGTAGCAAGCATTAAATTTAATTTACGATCATCATCGATTATTAGAACTTTTTTATTGTTCATTGATTGATCCATGTTTAATGATAATTTTTAATTCAATAAAAAAGGATTACTATTACCTTTTCATGAAAGTAGATCTGGGATGCGTAATAGGCATTACGAACTCCTTTCTTAATATTTTAGCTTACACATCGTTTGGTAAGGCATGTGTCTTCTTCAATATCATTGCTTTAGATGGAAAAGGCAAAACAAGAAAACCATCTAATTTTTCTTATTATGAACTCTACAATTTAATTTGCATTTTCGGTAAAGATGCCGATAAAAGCTAAAAACATTAAACTATGATCCGGTAGTCATTTAAAAGCAAGTATGTTCAACATTTCCTTGTAGCTGCCTTATTCTATCTATCAAGCTATTACAATTGCTAAAATTAATTTAATATTTAAATCACTCAATGTCAATAAAAAAAGTCAATAAGAAAGAAATTTCTGTAGGAGCTAACTATTGGAAATCGACAGGAAAATCACTCACCTCCTCACCCACCTCAACGCCACATCATAATCATAGCGGTCTATCCTGAAATTTTCGATATAGAACGGATCAATATCATCATAGTCGAAATTCTGCGCCACCAGCCAGCTTATGACGCACCTTCTGGCTCGTTTGAAGCGGTATTTGATGTCAGCGTCAGTCACTGCTTTGCGGCTGATGTTGTATTCTGTCCTGAAGCTGGTTTGCAATGTCTTCCAGAGGGGATGGAGCGGTTTGCGGTAGATGTTTCCGTTGTCGTCCGGTTCGATGGCGTATTCCAGGGCATCCAAGCCATACGCAAAGAGCTTTTCGATAAACAGCCAGTCGATCAGGGATAGGTTCCGGGTGCTGCATATTTCCAGTATCTTGTCCTTATGAAATTCAAATTCCAGCCGCCAGATGGTCGCATCCTGGCAGTCGCAGGCTTTCCAGTGGGATTTGAGATAATCCTTGCCGGATTTCTTGATTTCCTCGGATTTCACGTACAACCGGATCAGCAGCAATTCACGGGAGCCAAAATAGTAGGTCACGGCTTCGGAGTTTTCGCCGCTTCGGAAGAAGCCCTTCTTTCTGAGCTTTGTGCGAAACTGCGCCATATTAAAATCGCCATTGTAGGCAAAATCCACATACACATCGATGCGGGATATTCGCAATTGCTCCTGCCATGTTCCCGGTTTCTCAAAGCAGAGCAGTTGATCCAGTATTTTGCAGAGCAATACCACCACTGCCTCAAAACCATGTAATTCAAACGCCAGACTCAATACCTTGATATAGGCAGATTTCCGATTGATGAAAAACATAAATTGATTGTGCTTGATACACATGGGATAGGTTCGCATCCAGGCTTTCATGCGAATAAATGACAGTCCTCTTAATTTGAACGGTTCATCGAAGGCATAACGCTGCACCTCTTCCATGAGTGGTTCCCAGTTCTCGAATTCACTGCAATCCAGATACAGATATAACGAGTCCACGCCTTTGGTAATCATGCGTATTTCCGGGTTCATTTCGACTGCTTTTTGTCCCATTTTTTTCATTTCTACCTATCCCCCATTTTATAATACAACTTATCTGACTTTTTGTACTTCAAAAGTGTGGTCTAACACCCCCCTTATTAGGAATAGTATTGTGGGAAACTCCTGCCGTCCACACTTCCACAATCCGCCCAATACCTCCGGTGATTTGTCAAAAACAATGTCTTTTCCAATTGTATCCATCCATACTTTGCGACCGATATTACTGTTAGCACTTCCTAATGCCTGCACCGCTTCATTCACTTCATACCATTTTTAAGGATGACATCATTTTTGACAAATGATTTTAACAACCCTGTTACTCAGATAATGCGTTGACTGCGCCCACGGATTCGCTGTCACGAATCCTGGCGCTGGTACCCGCACCGTCTTCCCGGACCACTGTTTTCAATAATCGCATCAATGGACTGCCTGTATGCCGTTGCAACTGCCTCAGCATGGCTTTCACATCCGATTTGCTGATATACGGCGCCTGCAACTCTCTCAATTGTCCATCCGCATCTTTCAGATAAAACCTGCCTGGCAGTTTTCGCAACTTTGTCGCTTCGCCACTGCCAATAAACATAATCGAATCTTCCTTTTGACTGACTCTGAAAATCACTCTTGTTGTTAACATCGATCTTATTTGCTGCGGAATGGCATCCACATCTGCCCGTTGCGTACTGATCATCAAATGAATCCCGGCAAACCGTCCCAATCTGGCGATTTTACTCATATCTTCATAAATACTATTCTGCTTTTTATCCCCGAAAAATTCTGCCGCTTCATCCACAAGAATGACTACAGGAGGTACATAAGTGCCTTTTTCTGTTAAATCATAGATCGAATCACAGTCATGTTTCCGCACTGTCTGCAACCGGAGCTGATATTCCTTGAGAATGATTTTCAACACGGTTCCGGTCTTCTTAAAATCATCTGCGCACACGAAATTCCCCAATTGCTCGAAGAACGAAAACTCGACGCCGCCTTTGAAATCGATGCCCACGATAACAATATGCGGATCGGTGACCAATAACTGGGTGATTAATTGCCGGATAAAGACCGACTTGCCGGAGCCTGTTTCACCACTGATGCCGAGATGAACCATGTTTTCCAGGGTGATTGCATAATACCCATCCATTCCCAGACCAAACACCACTTCTCCACTGGCATGGATGGGGACATTGCTCAGGGGAATATGTGCCGGTAGATCGTTCCAGGAATAGGTGAGTTCAATGAGATTGGCATGGGTGGAGCCATCGGGTTTAGCCAGATAGCGGACATCGCCGATGAACAAGCCCATTGAACTGTTCAACTCCGCCCGTCTCTCCTGAATCTGTTCCGGGGTTATGCCTTTGGATGACACCACAAATGATTCTGGATTGACAGATACAATCGTGGGAAATTCCTTCACATCTTTGTCTGGCTGTAAATTGGTTTGGGTGGTCAAGCCGATATGCAGACATGCCCGCCGCCATTTGGATTCGATGCTTTCAAAGCTGAGATATTTTCGGGAGAGGATGTTTAACAGAATGATGCTCACCATGATCCAGAGCATTCCCAGAACCAGACAGGTCTCCAATGCGCTGTTGTCACTCTTTACCAGTGGTTTGAAAAAGGGCACCGGCACACCGGAGATGAAACAAGGCACGATGGCGATCTGATAGCGTCCCTTTGACCAGAGGAATTGAGTCGAATACATCGATACCCAGA
>WJKD01000311.1 GCA_014729315.1 Promethearchaeota archaeon
ATGTTATACTTCCCGTTCCTTATCGTTTTATATGTAATTACTATAAAATATTTCTGGTTTGAAATACGAAAGATGAAAAAGAGAAAGAAAATAAAAGAGGATAAAGTTAAGGAATAAGCAACAATTTATTATTTTTTACTTAATTCTAATTTGTAATTACATTCTTTTAAGATAATAAAAAATTATGAAAAAGATCTTAGTTACTGGCTCTGGAGGTCCAGCAGGAGTTAACTTCCTTAAGTCTTTACACTTAGCTGACGAAGAAATGGAACTATATGGGACTGATATCAACATCTACCATAAATTTTTTGCAGCACCATGGTCAAAGGAGGTATTTATTGTACCTAGAGCGAATACAGTTGATTATATTCCAAAAATTAATAAGATCGTTGCAAAAAACAAAATAGAATTAATTCATCCCCAACCTGATATTGAGGTTCTAGCGATTTCAGAAAATCGAGAAAAGTTAGATGCTCTAACGTATCTTCCAAAAAAAACTACCATTAAAATTATGCAAGACAAATTTAAAAGCGCATCAATTTGGAAAGAAAAAGGTTTTCCATCCGTTAAAGCTATTCCGATACGTCCAGAATACTTAGAAAAAGACATTCAAAACGCCTTAGAGGTGCTAGGGAATAAAATTTGGATACGTGCTAAAAAGGGTGCGGGAGGAAGAGGCAGTACTCCTGTAGAGAATGTCATAACCGCTGTAAGTTGGATCAAATACTGGATTTCGAGAGGTAAAGATTGGGAGTTTATTGCTCAAGAATATTTACCCGGTAGAAATGTTGCTTTCCAGAGTCTCTTCAAGGAAGGAGAATTAATATGTTCTCTCGCCAGAGAAAGGCTGGAATATATATATCCTTACTTAGCTCCATCTGGCATAACTGGAACGCCGATTGTTGCGAAAACAATTCACAACGATCAAGTCAATAAAAATGCCGTTGATGCTATTTTATCAATAGATCCTGACGCTACGGGTGTATTCTGTGTGGACATGAAAGAGGACAAAACTGGGAACTTTTGCCCGACTGAAATTAATGCGGGACGATTTTTTACTACTAGCTATTTCTTCTCACTAGGGTCTAAGAGATTTAATGTACCAAAAGCAAACATGCCTTACATGTTAGTTAAGTTAGCGTACAGAGAAACAATTCCTGAAGGGCCACAGTTTAACCTATTGCCAAATGATCTCTATTGGATTCGCCATATTGACTGCGCCGAACATTTAATCGAAAGTAATGAATTAAAATAGGTTAATTAAAAAAAATTAAAGTATTTTATAAGATTTTGTTGAAAAAAGAGATTAATTATTCATAAAATGTAGTGATATTTGTTGAAAAAATTTGTTAGGTTTTCACTCTCGTTTTTATACATCATCGGATCACTTGCGTTCTTTTATTTTTTTGTAATTTTATTGTTAAATTTTGAATTGTCCATGATTCTTATCGATTGGACATTCTGGGGGACCGCTGTATTTTACCTGTTTTCCATTGAAGAGATTTATGTCTGGGTAAAGAACGGAAGAAGAAGTGAGATGAGTGATATCGTCGCAATTGCCATGTTCTTTTTCCTAATACTTTTCATAACTAAGGATTTATTAACTTCCATAATGGGAGCATTTTCGATATATTTATGGGTCGGCGTTATTGAGTTGAGAGAATATCCCGTGATAAATAAATTATTAATTATTTCTTTAGTGACATATAATGTTATTTTTATCGCGGGTATTTTTTCGTTTTATCTTGACGATTCATTTTACGTAAACACGGCTTTTGCTTTTTCGTTTTGGATTATTTTAGCGCTTGGATTTCTTTTATTCGGAAGAAAATATATCGTTGTATGGCGATTTTTAAGCCCCACCTACTTGACTTTATTCCTCTATATCATCGCTTGGCTAGCCGTGATTTTTATCAATCAATACACACCTATTAATTTTAACTTCAATACGCCTATAGGATTTATTGAAATTAATATGATTTACCCTATTCTAATACTAGTAAATTGGATGATCTATTTTGTATCGGGGCCGATATTAGATAAATTACTGGCAATTAAAAAAGTTAAAGATCAAAAACTTCTTGAGATAGTGGAAGACGTGAAAGATAACATGGGTATTAAGTCAAAAGTAAAGGTGGGATTTGGAAAATATCCTATCCTCAACGCTATGGCTTACGGTTCGTTTTTTGATAAAAGAATTGCGATAATTTCTGAATCTTTAGACCAAATTCCAGAAGATGAGCTAAGGGGGATTGTTGCTCACGAATTAGCCCATACTAAAGGAAAACACACGCTCATCTTAACCCTTATTGCAACTACGGATCTACTAATTCGGATGATCCTCGGCTTTCCTGCGACTTATTACGATTACACCTTTGGCAACCCCGAAATTCCTTTAATTTGGTTTATCTTTCTTAATATCGGGATTTATTTGATCATCTTCGTTTTCATTAGATACTTGGAAGGGAAAGCTGACTTGATGGCAAAGGAAAAGGGATATGCGAAACCGCTTGCGAAAGCACTGTATAATTTGGAAAGCTTTTACGCGAGCGGTCGAGAAATAGGACTCAACACCATGCTTTTGTGCGATGAAAAAATAACCCGAGATAATCAGATGCTCGATTACATGGAAACCGCAGAATATTTGAATAAATCTATGATTACTCCTTCTAGAGCATCTCTTTTAGCTAATTTCATGAATTCTCATCCTCCATCGTATTTTAGAATCGCCGCATTACTGGGTGACGAATTAAAACCAGGAAAAGAAGCAATTTTACCACTTATTTGTCTTAAGAAGGAGAATCAAAGAAAATACGCGAAAAAATTTAAAACTGCCCGAAAAGCATTCAAACAAATCGCAGACAATAAATTTAAAGAAAAATTTGGCTTAAACGATATTTCTCGCAAACTCGACCAATTAAATAGAAAAGAAATTTACCAATTCCAAATAAAGTACGATTATGTGTTTATAAACAAGATTAGTGGCAATATCGAGATCGGAAAATTAGAAGATGTAAAATTTTTTGACAATTTAAGCGAAAGCGATTATTATGTCGTAGAAGATTACTATAATGATGAGGTCAAATTTTTAAACACTATTCATTATACAAAAATCAGGATTTACCTAAATGCTCCCTATTTTTTCGAGGAGGCTTCACCCCTTATTTTAAAAAAAATAGCATTATCAAATGATAGAAAGGAGGGAGAATATATATTTATCGATAAGAACGACAACGAAGTGCGGAAATCAATAAAAAACACAAAATTACCAATTTCTACCCAGTTCTTTAAACAACTAGAAAAAAAAGACTTGTTCTTTAGAAAAAAAGGTAAATTACTGATTCGAAAATGTGTAAAAATGAACCCAGCAGATGAATTTCAAAATTATTCTCTAACTGTCAACGGAGCTACCAACAAGGAAGAGAAAGATTTTAAACTAGGTCAATTAATCATTCGTCCGAATTATATTAACTTGCCATTAAGCAAAAGCCTTGCGTTTCGGAGGTCAGAAATCGACATCATAGAATGGTTAATAACTAAACAAATTCGTTCCCGAATCTTTCTTAAAAAGCCAGTCAATAATCTGCAAATAGGTTATATTAAAGCAGTAAGAAATAAAAGCAACATGCAAGAGTATGACGAGGACGAGGAAAAATTTGCTGAGGGAATAACGATTGTAATTCAAAATGTATTTGGACAACGGATTGAAATAGAATATAAAAAAATCGAACTGATTTCTTTCGAACACGATACAGCGTTAATTCAATTAAAATCAGAAACTAGTATTTTGAGTAGACTTGGATATCGAATCCTCCATAAATTTAAACCTCAGAAAGTTATTGTTTAAATAAAATTTATTTTCAATGCGTATTTTAAAGATTTATTATGAGTAAGTTAAAAAGCATACTTAATTTGTTGAGAGTCCGCCAATTTTATAAAAATGGGTTAATTTTTTTGGGAATATTTTTCAGTGAAAATTTATTTGATTTTTCCCTTTATCCTCAACTTTTCCTAGGTTTCGTTCTCTTATGCTGTGCCTCGTCAATCAATTACATTATTAATGACATTAGGGATATCGAGAAAGATAAAAAACATCCCGAAAAATTAGCGAAAAGGCCGCTTGCGTCTGGAGAAATCTCGATTTTTTTCTCGTTAATACTACTCGCAATATTAGGAGGAATTATTGTTTTTTCTCTGATTGTGTTAGTTCCTAACTGGAATTTTGCCGTCATGATCATTCTGATCTTAGTAACTGGTCAACTCTATAACCATGTGTTTAAAAGATTCGCCTTTGTTGATATTCTTTCGTTGTCGTTGATTTATCTATGGCGAGCATTAGCAGGATGCTTTTTAATCGAAGTTTTTATATCTCCGTGGTTATTCCTAGCTATTTTTGAAATCGCACTTTTTTTAGTAATTGCGAAAAGAAAGGGCGATTTAATGCTTATCGGAGAGGAAAACGCAGCTAAACATAAAAAAAGCTACGATCAATATTCAATTAAGCTTTTAGACCAATTTCATATAATAATCGCAGGATCATTATTTATAACATACTCACTGTATCTTATCATCCATTTTAATCTATTTTCAAACGAAAGCGTTAACCTCCAAGAATATATTGCAATACTTACTATACCATTAAGTTTATACATAATCTTCCGATACATGTATCTTACTTCAGCAAAACCCGAAATCGCAAGGAGTACGGAAAAAGTATTTATCGATCCCGGGATTGTTATTGCTGGAATTTGTTTAGTCTTGATATTAAGCTATTCTTTTTATTTCGATGAATTTCTATATTTATTAAATAATTAAAAGAACCATTAAGACGAGTTTATGACCTCCTTAAAGTTAGACTTACACCTTCATACGATTTACTCTGGAGATTCTCTAATTACACCGAAGGAAGCCGTTTCTTTCGCTAAAAAAAAGGGATTAGACGGAATTGCTATCACCGACCATAACACTCTAAAAGCTTTGGAAATCGCAAAGAAAGAGAACAATTCTAGCGAACTGATGATTATTCCTGGAATGGAGATCGAAACGAATATAGGAGAAATCTTAGCACTTTTTATAAGCGAGGAAATTAGCTTGAAAGATAATAGGTTCTTTTCTGTTATCGAAGATGTAAAAGAAAAGAATGGATTGGTAGTGATTCCTCACCCTTTTGATTTCTTGAGAAGTAACCATTTAAAGATGAGCATAGTCGAAGAATTCAGTAATCTTAAAAGATATATTGACGGGATCGAAATCATAAATTCAAGAATCATTTTAAAATATTGCGTTAAAAGAGCAATTGAATTTAACGAAAGATATGATTTTTTCGAAACAGGAGGTTCCGACGCTCATACTAAGGAAGAAATCGGAAACGGATACACTCTAGTGAACGGAATCTCGGACAAGTCTCAAGAAAATGTTAAAAGATCATTATTATCCAAAAAATCGGAAAGCTGTGGAAATCTCTCGTCTCCATTCGTCCATCTTAAAACCGTTTTGAATAAAATAAAAAAGGGATTGTATTTTACTTAAAATAATGAGCTCGAATAAATCTCAGATTTTTGTTGTTAAAACCTCGCCCGATACAGTGTTAGATGACTACGCTAAACTTATGCACATGGCGAATTACCAACAGAGATTTCCTAAAGACATTAAAACTATCCTTAAACTTAATTTAAGCTGGTCGAAATTCTTCCCCGCGTGTTCAAGTCCTCCGTGGCAAGTTGAGGGGGTTTTAAAGACCATGACCGAGGACGGATACGATTCTAATAAGCTTTTTACCGCAGAAAACCGCACAGTGGTTACAAATATTGCTAAAGGACTTAAAGGGAACAAATGGGCTCCGATAATAAAAAAATACGGTGCGTGGTTTGTCCCATTAACTCGAATTCCATTTATCCCCTACGACGAAAATTTACGATCTAAATTCGAGACATTAAAAGATAAAGAATTGCTCGTCCTTGACTCGAAAATATTTCCGAATGGTTTTAAAATTCCCAAATTCTATATAGGTAAACCAATTATTCATTTACCGACCATGAAGACACACGGTCATACGGGTGCTATTGGGGGATCTCTAAAATATACGGACTCAGGCATGAAGAATGGAGGAATTACCTGTGCGATGAAAAACGCCTTTGGGGGTTTACTGACTAAAAGACGCCATTTCAGCCATCAATATATGTCGGAAGTCCTCGTCGACCTACTTATAATCCAGAAACAAATACATCCCGAGATAATGGCAGTTGTAGACGGGACAGTCTGTGGCGATGGTGCAGGTCCCCGCACAATGATTCCAAGGATTAAGAATTATTTGCTCGCCGGATATGATCAAGTCGCCGTTGACACTGTCGTTGCAAAAATGTTAGGTTTCGAACCGTTGAAACTACCTGCTATTAAACTTGCCCACGACGAAGGATTAGGTTGTGGTGATTTTGATCAAATTGAAATTATTGGCAAAGATGTGTCTGAAATCAATTGGAAATTTAATGTTAAGCGAAGTATAGTGATATGGGGAGATCAAATGGTGCGAAAAGGAAAACTTTCCTTCCTTCATCCTTTAATGCACAATAGAATGTTTATGGCTGGTCCAATTATGGGATCTCTCCTTTATCACGATATGTTTTGGTATCCGACAGTTGGAAAAAGAAGAATTGAAGAATTTATGAAAACGGAATGGGGTAAGATATTTGCTAACTATCCCGCTGAAACTCCTGGAGTTATTAATGAC
>WJKD01000312.1 GCA_014729315.1 Promethearchaeota archaeon
GATTAAGATACTTAGAAAGATCAGTAGTATCGAAAATTTTTGGTAATTTTTAATTTTTAAAATAGTCATTATTTATCATATTTTTTAGGTAAATTTTGAAAAAACTACAATATTTGTATAAGATCTTAGAAAGAATAATATTGTAAATCATTCGTATAACTATTATTTCTTAAGTTTTATATTTAAACTTTTAACGAATCGTAAATTTTTCGTGAGGAGTTCCTATTAAGTAATCTAGAAGAAAGAAGTTAAAACGAAAGAATGTTGGATGGTCACGAAATTTCTTAAAAAACGATTAATTTTATAAGAAAAGTGCTGATTACCATAATATATTAAAGATGCGGGTCACCATCGTAATAAAACATTCTTAAAAATTTTGGAGTAAATATAAAACGGGATTTTTTTATTAATACTATACTAATCTTTCCGTATAAAACTCAATAAAAAACCAAACTGAGGTTCAAGCGTGGAAATCGAATATCCTCCGGAAAAGCAAATGCACACATGCTTGGAATGTGGCGGGATCATTAAGCTCATCCAAGAAAAAGGCAAGGTTGTTTGCCAAGAGTGTGGGTTAATTATTACTGAGGATAATTACAATACTTCCATAAGCGATAAGAGGTATTTTAATGCAAGAGACATACAAAATAAAATAAGAAATGGCCCTCCTCAAACACCATTAACTGATATCCGCCATAGCACTCGCTTGAAAATTGGGAATATTAAAAACCCAGATTTAAAAAGAGCCGCAAAACAGAACAATTATTTGGAGTGGAGCGAGAAGAATTTATTAACTGCCGCTAATGAAATCAAGCGAATATGTTCTAGCCTTAAACTCCCGGATTATGTTAAATCCATGGCAATCTCCTTATATCGAAAATATATAAAAAATAATGTCTTGAGCGGAAGATCTATAAGCGGTATGGTTGCGGCGTGCGTTTATTTCGTGTGTAGAAAAAATAAGATTTCCAGGACAATTCAAGATATTTCAAATCTTATCTTACAAAAAAATGAAAATAAAAGAGAAGTCTACAACTGCTACAAGGAATTGGTTAAAAAATTTAACCTAAAAACTCCTCCCCCAGACCCCTCATCTTACGTTCCTCGTTTAATATCCGAGTTAGGATTAAATCAAAAAGTTGAGGCTCCAACAATTCGAATAATAAAAGCGTTCACCTCAAGAACGCGATCAACTGGTAAAGATCCGAGAGGCATCGCAGCGGGAGCGCTTTATTTGATTTGTAAGATGATTGACGAACGTATTAGTCAAAAAGAAATCGCAAAAATTTGTAAAATCACGAATGTGACATTGTGCAAGAGATATAACGAAATTTTGGACAATCTCTTTCAAATTGATAAAAAATAAGAGAAAATAATGTATTTCCCTTCTCAAACTACTCTTTTTCTTTAAGGATGATTCTTGCGTCTACGCAAACTAACCTGTCATCGTAAATAAACACGGGATTCAAATCCATCTCGTAGATCTCTTCGTGTTCGACGACCAATTTCGAGATTTTCATTAGCGTATCCACGATAGCATCGATGTCTGCCTTTGGTTTGCCCCGATATCCGTCCAAAATAGGGAATCCTTTAATCTCGTGTATCATCTCTTTAGCGTCGTATTCCGTGATTGGTGCGATTCTAAAACTCACGTCTTCAAGGAGCTCGACTAAAATACCTCCAATCCCGAACATTAACGCGGGTCCAAATTGAGCGTCGGTGGTCATCCCGATTATTAACTCAGTTATCGGTTCTTTTGCCATTTCCTGAACGGAAATCTTTTTCTCTGATTCAGCGGGAATTTTCATTAACTCGTCAAAGGCATTTCCAACATCTTCAGCGCTTTTTAATCCGAGTTTTACAGCGCCTGTATCGGACTTATGAACGATATCCTCTGCCATAAGTTTCAAAACTACCGGTAAACCGATTTCCTCCGCAGCTTTAATCGTTTCTTCCTTAGTTGAAGTGAGTTTCTGAGCCGGTATTGGAATTCCTATTTCTTTTAATAATTCTTTTGACTCAAATTCGGTGAGCACATTTTCCTTAGAGTCAAGTTTTTTGGTTATTACTTCAGCAATATTCATTTGTTTGGTCCCTTTATTAGTTTGGAACTTCACTAAATTAGTTCACATTATTTAATAAATCTAATTTTAAAAAAAATTTAAAATTAATGAAAACAAATTTAAGCCGAGTCACCATAGAAAAAATATAATTCCAAAATCAACCACAGTAAAGATATTAGATGGTCGTAAAAAAGCAAGAGAGCATCTCGAGACTCCTAAAAAATTTCGTCTCTTCACAAAGCAACGTTGAAATTGCGTTTTTGTATTCCCGTCAGGGGTTATTAATTTCAAAGTATGGGAATTTAAAAATGGATAACCAACGAATGAGCGATGACGAAGTAGAAGGTATTCACGGTGCAATCTCTTCGCTTATCGAAGATTTGCTTGAAAAAGTGTCGTTTGAGTATAAAATAGGACATTTTGGGACGGGATCCTTTGAAACTCCGGAAAATCGGATTATTTTTCTTGAAGCTGGCCCCGAAGCAATTCTTTTATGCGTTTGCGGATACGAAACTGATTTGAACAAGCTTTTTCCGATTGCCTATTTGGTCGTTGAGAAAATTGCTCAAATATTAGAAGATTCCTTCGATTTAAGGCATAGCTCTCTAGAGA
>WJKD01000313.1 GCA_014729315.1 Promethearchaeota archaeon
ATATTAATTCTTGCGATAAGTTTCCTATTGCTCTAATTCCCTTAACGCGCTGTATTCTCTCATAATATTCCCATAATCGAAATTTCCACCCCTCTTGAGGATCTTTAGCACCGGTGAATCCGATCCGAGAAAAAAATATAAATCTTATTAGTTAGGCTTCTTTACATTACATATAAATTCAAAAACAAAGCCTAATTTCACATAATTGAAGATTTATTTAGGTACATTAAGGAGAAATATGATTAAAATGCCTGACAAAAAAGTAGATTATGAAGCATTAAGAGAATCCATCTCCTCTGCAAGCGCAGAAGAGTTAAAGGAAATCGTTACTAAATTTCAAGAAAGGCTCAATAAGATTGAAGAAGCAAAAGAAAAGAGGCCCGACTTGGCGGATGCATTGGAAGAGAAGGCAAATTGGACGAGGGACACCCTAAAATATGCCTCGGGAAACCTACCGTATGTTATAGCTTCGGAAGCTGTGGGAAAGGACATGAAGGAATGGGAAGCGTGGGATAATTATGTGGTTTATAGCAAGGAAGACCCGCAAACAATTATACAAGACCTGGAAACCGCGGTTGATGCCCTGACTTCTTTTGAAGTTTCCACGGATTTAGAATTAAGTCCCGAATTTAAGGAATCTGCGGATTGGTTAAAGAAAGCTTTTGGAAGTGTTTTTGGTAGGATGCCCTATATGATTGCAGCAGAAGATGCCGGAACGGACTGGAATGACTGGGAAGCGTGGGATTCCCAAATCCATAATTACGAGGATCCCGCAAGCCTCGCGGAGAGGATCAATAATGTTATCCCAAGGCTTGATGAGATTGAGCAAAAATACGCCGAGAAGCCCGGAATCGATAGATTTACAGAATCAAAGGAATGGCTCCAAGAGGCTGTAGAAACCCTTCAAAAACGGGCCAAGGAAAAAGAAGCGGACGATCTCTTGGATAGTATATAACATAGCAAATAATATAGTATATAACTTAGTAATTTTACTTAGTATATTACTTAGTATATAAAATAATATACAACTTCTTTTTTTTATCTTTCAAGGTCTTCTTCAGTTCTTATTCAGCACGAATCTTTGGCTTGATAACGAGGCTCTTTTCTATAATAGACGAACTCTCCATATGTGGGTAATTCTATTAAGAATTATGCTATTATCACATTACAAAAAATTTATATGAAGAATTTTAAGCGAAGATTAAACTCCAACCGATTTTGTTATGATGCTTAATGTAAATATATTAGCATATTCGTTTTATTACGTATAACTTTTCGACGAACACTTCCCGTTAAATTAAAAATTAACTCTTTCTTAGACTTTTAATTTAGGATTAATAATTACTTTTAAAAACGAGGAAAGTGAATTATGGTCATGCTCCAAACGTATTCATTGGTAGAAATTACGATTAGCGTAAACGATCAGCGACAGAAGTTTAGCGTAATGATCCAAGAGGGAATGAGGATTGTGGAGGTAATAGAAAACATTAACGCAGAGATATTAAAAATATTTAAGGAAAAAGTGGTCTTTGAGCCTTCTCCAGATATGGAAAAGGAGATACTCGAGAAGAAAATAAAAGACTTACCGGTGGAAGGTCCTCCTTTAGAATTTAAATCGTCAGACATGAAAATTACAATTAAGCGGAACTCATTTATGTCCGAAATGGAAACTGTCAAAGTCCAGCCCAAGGATAGCCAAGAGATAACCCGTAATGAAGCCGAGGAACAAATCTACCAACTAAAAATTATGTTAAAAGACATTAGACCTCCAATTTGGCGTCGTATATTAATATCTAGTCAAGCGACTTTTCACGAGCTTCATCTCGCAATTCAGGAGTATTTTAAATGGTACAATTATCACCTCCACGAATTTATCATCAAAAAAAGCCGAAGTCCTTATTCGGCAACTCGAATACTCGGGTTAACTCCCGACGGCGAAATTCCCGATGACCTATTTCCCGATTTTACCTCTTCTTATGATTATCGTGAAGACGAGGTAAGATTATGCGATGTATTTTCGAGTGAACAAAAAAAAGTTGATTACTTATACGATTTTGGCGATCATTGGGAACATTCCATTAGGTTAGAAAAGGTCTTTCCTTTCAAAGAGGGTTTCAAGGGACCAAAATGTGTAGGAGGAAAGAGAGCCGCTCCTCCCGAAGATTCTGGAGGTTCTTGGGGCTACGAAGATATTTTACAAGTCCTACACAATCCAGCACATCCTGATTACGAGGAAATTCTCGAGTGGTGCGGTGATAGAACAGATCCGGAGGATATGGGTATTTCTCTTGTAAAGATGAGTCCAAAAAAAATAGAAGAGGAATACGGACCCAGCGTTCAATTTTAACCACAATTTAATCCGACCTCGCTCTCACGAGTCAATAAACATGGGCTCCCTACGTCATTAAATACGAATTCAATTCTACAAATACATATGTCATTATTCAATACTTATTATTTATTAATTATTTAACAAATGGATAATTATATCCGGTTTTATTATGATTAGGTGATTAAAGTGAAGCTCACCTACGATAAAGGGACCATCTTGATTGACGGAGAATATACTACCCCGTATTCAAAATGGGACGAGCGAGCTAACAAATATCGGGCGACTGCCCTGAACTACAAGGACATTATTAATTATCTGGAGAACTCCGACATTAATTTTAAAGATGATGTGTTAGACCTTATCCCAATGGGAGACTTATCCTCTGACATAACCCTTCGACCATATCAAGAGGAAGCTTTAGGAAGATGGCTCTCTAATGGGAAGGGCGTCGTTGTTATGCCGACGGGAGCGGGTAAGACCTTTTTCGCTTTAAAACTAATCGAAAAAGTAAATTCTCCGACATTTATCGTCGTGCCCACTTTGGACCTTGTAAATCAGTGGAAAGAAGAACTCTCGAAAGCGTTTTCCACGGAGATTGGTGAATTTACGGGTAATAAAAAGGAGCTTAACGCGATTACCGTTTCCACATATAATTCAGCATATATTAACTCGGCGTATTTAGGGGATAAATTCCGATTGCTCGTTTTTGATGAGGTTCATCATCTTCCCTCGGTCGGATTTAGACAAATTGCCGAGATGTTCGCTGCACCTCTCCGCTTAGGACTAACTGCAACTTACGAACGAGAAGACGGGCTGCATCAAGAACTGCCGCGCCTAATCGGAGGAAAGGTCTACGAAATTGATCCTGAGCCGCTTGCAGGGGAATTTCTTTCAGAATTCGAAACAAAAAAGATTACCGTCTCGTTTACGGTGGAGGAACAAGCACAGTATAAAAAGCTTCTTTCAGTCTATAAAAATTATCTAATTTCGCATAATATCAAGATGAGGAGTCCTCGAGATTTTCAGAAGCTAATAATGCGGACTGGGCGAGATCCTAAAGCGAGGGAAGCACTTTTAGCAAGAAATCGAGCTGAAAAACTAGCATTTAATTCTTCCAATAAATTAAACGAATTAAGGAAATTATTAAATCCAACCAATCGCACAATAATATTTACAAAATACACC
>WJKD01000314.1 GCA_014729315.1 Promethearchaeota archaeon
ATCTTATTTTAATAGAATTTACTTTTATTGATTTTTTATTTATGATTATCTATCTAATTGGAGGAATTATTCTTTTTTTACGCCATTCATTCAGCTGTAAAAAATGTATAATAAAAGGGTGTCCGATAGGACCTAAAGAAAACCGAAATTAAAAGTTTGTGAAAATTTAATTCAACATATGTATTAGATGCATTAAAATGAGCGAAGAACCCACATCTGAGGAAATTGAAGAGCTTTTAAAAAAAAAAAGGCAAAAATTGGAAGAATTGGAGAAAACAGGAAAAAATAATGCATATATTAAGGAATTGAGTGACATAGCGTTACTAGAGCTCGAATTAAATCGTTTTGAAGAATCAAAAAATAATTTATTGATTTGTTTAAAACACTTTAAAAAGCAAAAAGATAGAATCGGACAAGCTGCGTTATATGGAATACTGGGAATCTTAAAATTTAAACAAGAAGATCATAAAAAGTCTATTGAATATTATCAAGAAGCACTGAATATTTATAAAGAATTAAATCAACCTCACGAACAAATCATTTGCCTTAAGGGTATTGGAAATAATTTAATTAAATTGAAAGAGTACGACGAGGCTTGCGATGTATTTTTAGATTGTAGCGCTATTTGTTCAGATAATAATGATATCTACAATTTATTGGATTGTATTGGACATTTAATTGATGTCCACGAGACATTAGAAAAATGGGATGTGCTTTACGAATTATATTTAAAAGCCTTAGAAGCTTTTAAAGAACTCAACGATATTAAAGGAATTATCACTTCGTACTTCAATTTAGGACTAATTGATAAAAGAAATAAAAATTATGATAATAGTTTACTTAATTTCAAGAAAGGAACTAATAAAGCAATCGATGGAAATTATCAAGAATTTATTTTAAGAGGGTTATCATATGTGGGCGAAATCCTTTTTTACCAAGGAAAAATAAAAGAAGCTCAAAAAAATTATTTTAACGCACTAAAATTAGCAAAAAAAATAGGAGCGAAAAACGCCATAATCCAGTTGGAAATATTACTTAAGTCATTGGGAGTATCAGAAAAAAAACTCAAAAAATTTTTAGAAACAAATGAGAGCAACAAAGAGTCTTAGATGATACTAATCAGCTCTAATCTCTTTAACTTCTGTTATTCCAAGAAATTTATCTTTATCCGTTAATTTTACTTTTATTATATAATTGTCGAATGGGTAATCGATTATTTTATACTTTTCTTTAGATCTCTTTGCCTCTTCTAATTCGTCAATCTCCATTATAATTTCATCATCAGATATTAGATCTAATGGTAAGAGAAGCTTGTTGAGTTCATTCTCTAACTGCTCAGTCCACTCTGTTGAAAGGTTATCAGTTAAGATTTGTAATAATAATTTCATCTGATCGATTTCATAATATTTTTCAAAGAGATACTTTAATTGAGAAGGTTTGTTAGTGTACTTATTTAATTTCTCAGAAGGAAATTCCGACTGAAACAACACAGGCAATGTTTTCTTTCCAGGAATTCTGAGAAAAAAAGTAAACAAGGGCGTGATATCAACTACTTCTTTCTCGTTTTCTGATTTTTCCATAATTAGTAGAATCATTCTCTTTTTTAAAAATTAATCAATACTTTCCAAAACTCATAGAAATCAATTACTGGTAAATATTAACGAAAATTGAACGAAAGTAATAATTTTTTATAAACAAATTTATATTTAATATCTAAATAGATTTACAGACATTTTTAGTTATTAAAAAACCTCATGAAGATTTGCCCATATTGTAATCATGAAATTGAAGAAAGAAGCTCCTATTGCCCCAACTGTAATAAACCTCTCCTGGTCAATCTCAATAAAATTTATCGTAGCATAAATCCACTTAATGAATCAAATAACCAACCTTACGATTACGATATAAACGATTATCTTGAAGAAAATTATGACAATATCAATATTAAAATTAGGAAGCTAAATCTAAAATTGAACAAAGCAGAAACCAGAGGAGCTCCCATAGGTAATCTATTGATAAAAAAGGCAGGATTATTTTATCAAAAAAGACAATTAAATACTGCGTTGAAGATTTTAAAGAATGCGCTCAATTATTTTTCAGAAGAAGGAAATGATCTTCACTTAGCGATTTGTCATAATGAAACTGGATTGATTTTTGAAGATTTAGGCTTTTTTAATGATGCGGTCTATCATTTTGAAAGAGCAATAGACATTCTTAAAACTTTGCCAGAAATTGAAAAATTAATTCAAGTTTACAACAATCTTGCTAATATATATCTTACATTCAACGATCTTGAGTATAGTTATCAATATTATTTAAAAGCCTTACAAGTTGCGAGAGATAAAAACTTACTACAATATGAAGTTAAAATTTCAAGTAATTTCATAGATGTTTTAATAAAGTTAAAGCAATTCCATGAGGCTTCTGAAATATTAAAGAGAAACAAAGATTATTTTGAGAAGACACAAGATCTCTACGGTAAGATTATTAGTTTAAATAAAATGGGAAAGTTGAACTTTCATTTAGGCGCTTCATATTACGAAATATCTTATAACCAATTTAAGATTTCAGAATCAATTATAAAAAAATTAGGAGATAATATTTCGGTCTATGTTAAAT
>WJKD01000315.1 GCA_014729315.1 Promethearchaeota archaeon
AAGTTTCAATCTAGCTATAGTAAATAACGAACACCATACTAACCACTCTCCTTGTAGGAGATAATATAGTTTCAATCTAGCTATAGTAAATAACGAACAGAAACATCTATTGATAGCTCCAAGACAAGTTTCAATCTAGCTATAGTAAATAATGAACAGGTAGTGAACTACCCACCAGAGGGGTGCTCCGGGCGTGGTGCAGATCGGGTGACCCAAGTACGCTCAGAATCATTCCCAATTATAATAGTAAAGCATTACTTTATAGAATTTTCGGTTTGAAATTTTTGCCTTTTTCCGAGAGTTTTTCCAAGGATAACGCGCGGCGAAGTCCCATCAACAGATTTTTTGATAAAATCGTTTGAGCACCTAACCATCAGCAAATCAAATTTTAAACGCAATCGTGAAATTTTAACTGTTGGAACTTTTTTTTACTTCAGGGATATTAAGGGTAGATGCCACATCGCTTGAAATTCTCTCTGATTTTTAAGCTGAAAAGTAAGTAATTTCTTAGTAAAGGAAAATGGTTGTTCAATACTATAGGTAAAGTTTTGTTTAAATCTTTAAGGTCCTCATATATTTATTTTGGTCGACCCAAATGAACTAAATATAGTTATAGAGCGTAGAGAAACCGCTCTCTTGTGCATTTGGGAAAGCTATCAACCACTTTAAATCGTTTAATGAATTTCCACGTAGCTTCAGTCAACTTTGGCGGCCATTCGGGAATATGCTTTCTCCAGACCTCGGGAGAAGGAGGTTCTACGGGGAAACTCTCGTAGTGTGTTATCTTTTGCAGTTGTATTAGCGACCGGAATTTTCCGCGTTCGTAAATTCGGGAGGGTAAGATCGCGCTAATTCGAAATCCCTCGCCTAATGCATTGTTTACCGATTCAACATCGTTAGCCGAAACAAGCTTTAGAACAGCCTCAGTTTTATCGTCTTTTATGTTATGAATTATTGGTTCAATTGTAAAACCGTCTTCTTCCGAGCCTTCGTGCCCGCGCAAATATTTTCTTACGCCCTTAGCCCAAGATAAATCTTGAAATTTAGAAGAGATTTTTGTTTTTACGGTAATCTTCTTTCGTTTCGGAGACTTACACATTACAACTGAGTGGGTATTATAACATAAATCTCCCCAAATAGCCATCCACGGGACATGATAAAGAAAATATCCATAGACGAGATTTTCTACGAGATTTCTTAACAAGACCTGCGTGGACCAGTAAACCCTTCCCGTCCCCCACCCTTGAAAACCAGCGATCACGTATTTATAAGCGATTTGTGTTAATTTTTGCCGTAAATCGATAAACTTGCGAGAATTAATCCTTCCCGCGTAATTCGGATTTTTCAAGGCGTTACTTGCTTCTGCGGTGTAATCGCCGTGCCATAAGCTGTCAAACGTATTATTCTTCCGTTTGCCGATGATTTTAACAAAACCGACCATAATAAATTGCTCTTTGTCTTTATCGACCACGAGATAGAGATAACCATCGCTCATGAACCTCCTTTTAAAGTTCTCATATCCTTTCACGATGTAACCCCGACATTTTTCACCGTAGATTGTTTCAAATCCCTTCACGATTTGTTTAAGATACCCACGATCGTTTAAATAGACTTCTTTTTCGTTTCTATTATTCGTAATGATGCCTTCAATGGCTCTTCCATTTACGAGATATTCTTTAACATAGGTTTCAATTTCGAGACTCCTTTTAAAACCTATGTGCAGGATATCTTTCCCTAATTGAGACGTCATATTTTTTGCCTTTTAATATTGGTTTTAAGATTCGATTTAATCGAATTGATATTCTTTGAGAAAACGCTTTTCTTCAATCATTATAATTTCTAATCAATTAGCTTTTTCACAGGAATCTAAAGATTTCAGAAGCGTTTTCGCCACTTACGATGATTGTAAAGAAAGATTTTCTTGGATTATTCAAAAATTATTATATAAAGAATTCGATACTATATAAATATTCGCATGTGATAGTGAGTCATTAGATTATTAACATATAAAAACCACATGATAAGCTTTATCTTTCTTCATTTAAACATAAATCAGGAATTTTCAGTCTATTCTCGCCAATAATAAACAAATCATGCTTGGATGAGCAAGCGATCGTGTTTCTAAGAATCATTACTATTCCAGACTCCTTATTAATGGATGGACTAAAAATTTGGTTAATTTATGATGTTGCTCACACGCTTTAAGTGAACGTAAAAAGGGATTTTCCTTAAATCTGGCGGGAAATGTTAATCCCATTGGGCAACGCGGATCTTCACAATGCTTGTAGTTAAACTCTAATTCAGAAAATTCGTGCAACGCTACGATAAAAAATATTCGCAAGATGCTTCTTTTTGAATAGGAAATATTTTGTTCTGCTTTTGTCTTGATAATATCCCATAGGATAACATCGAAGTTAATACAAGGTGGTGTTGGTCTGCTCGCACCATAGCAATTATCTCCAGAATGAAAAGAAACCGGAATTTCTTGGTGAAAAGCTTCTACTTCCTCATCTTTTAAGATATGCTGGATAAATTCTGCGTTGTTTTTTATCTTCACATCCAATTTGAAAAAGTCAATAAGCTTTTGTAATTCGTAAATTAATTCAGATCGTAAAATTATTTCTTCTGGAGATTTTATAATGTGATTGTTTATCCGGTTAAATATTAAGACTCTTCTCAGAATATTTAGAAATAAGGGTTTTTCGTCCAAATTGGAGATATCTATTAGGATATCGCCTATTTCTTTAAACCATCTTGCATTTGATTTTAAAAGAACTCCTTCGTTAAGTTTTTTCCAGAATTTAGAAGACTTCCGCTTCATTTTTCTCGTTTTCTCTCTATAAGAAGCATATAATTTTCGTCAATTCAAAAGATAAAAATTTCTTGAATAAATTTTCTCTTTCAATTCCAATATTCATTTAGACTCGTATTTGCTTAATTGGAGATAAACTAGGAAAAAAATCAATATCCCGGTAATTATACCCAGTAGGATCGCCCCAAACTGGATTTGCGCAAATAAGAAACCGACGATATTGTCCAACCAAAACGCCTCTGCTGCGTTCATGTCGGAATAATAATTAATAAAAATTGCAATAAACAGAAAATATTCGATGATTCCTGCGAAAATCCCTGCAAGGACGGATAATACTATTCGAGTGTTTTTATTCATCTTCTACCTCTCTCAATCATTAATTAACAACAATTAACCATTAGGTTTTCGAATTTAATAATTTTCTTTTATTTGGAAAACGCTTAAATCCACAATTATGTTCTGCTATTTATAAGTCTTATTATTCAATTGTAGTTCGCTAATAAAATCCAAATTTTAATCCTGACACACCCTTTCTGATTTTTTTCAATAGTTTTCGGATGATCTTATTCAACATTAGAGGGTATCTTTTTAATGTTCCGCTTTTTGAACCTGTATGTTACTATTAAAGCTATAACGCCCCCACCAATAAATGTAGCTATTAAAGGAATCCAAATCAAAAGAGTCGGATCATAAGCCTCACCATTTCTATTAGCACTATCGTCATCTCCATTTCCAGGTGGGATATATGAAGTAGTATTCTCTCGATAAGCAATATCGCATCTAAGTGAAGGTACCCAGTTTTTTAATCCCAGAAATAAACTTTGAGCAGCTCCATCAGGACAAGTCAAATTTACCTTAATTAAATCACCTGCCTTACCATGCGCATCAACTTCTTCTGAAAATGTATAGTTTCTTACGATCATAAGTATTACTGTCTCGTTTAAAATCACTTTATCCTCAACTCTCACGATGGCTGTAAAACTATTTGATTCTGGATCGGGAGGCCATAAGCAGAACGAACTAAATGTTACGTTAACCATTTTAATATTGATATCAGTATCAATTATTTTGCTAATTCCTATAAATAGAATACCTACATCGCAATTCGAATATATTTCCCCGAAGCTAAACTTACTAGTTGACGAACTTAATAATAGGTTCGCGTTTTTAGAATTCTGATTTTTTTTAGAACGGATTTCTTGAGATTGACTCACGATCTGATGGGATACTGTGAATAGGAGCATAAAGCATAGACTGAAAATTTTAATCTTATTCATTGTTCAAATTATCCCTTTGGTTGATGTTAATATCGATTTTTGGATTTTAAATAATTATAATGTGCCGAACTATTTATCTCAAATTTCCACTATATTTAAATCTTATGAAAACCAATACGCTCTAAATTGAAGAACTTTATTTAGAAGTCTCATTAATTCATCCGTTAATGATACTATCGTTTAGATTTCAAGAGAATCTTATATTTTTGACAATGATATAAATGATTTTAAGAATTTTATCTAACTCTTTATCCTTAAACTAAATTTTATATCTAAATTAATTTAGGAATTGTCTTTAAACCATTGATTAATCAGAATCACTACAATGAGGCTCATTTTTCCTTATTTTTTTACGAACTGAAAATTCTAGAATAATTAAAAAGCATTAAATAATAATATAATTATTAGTGCAATTTCCATTTTATCACAGAATTTAATGTGA
>WJKD01000316.1 GCA_014729315.1 Promethearchaeota archaeon
ATCAATCCTACTTCAAAGTCATTTAACGCTTCATCGAACCACTTTTTGAAAACATCTCGAGCCATTACTAAAAATACTTGAAAGTAAGATTATAAACTTATGCTATACTGTGACAATTTAGGATTATTCTAATAAAAGTCTCTTGAGTAAATAAAAAGATTTTTCAAATTATACATATTTTTCTATTTAATATCACGGGTATCATGTTGGAGATTAATTAATTTTCTGCCTTGCACGCGATTTTAATGAATTAGAATCGTCTCGCTCCTTCATTTAAATAAATAAAAATCTTAAGAATTATTATCAAACAAGACTAGTTAATACTTCGCTTAATCTAAGATAACCTAAATTATATAAAGATTAAATTCAATTTTTAATTGGTTAAGTGTAAAATAAGAAATCGGGTTATAAATTTTATTAATTTTAATTGACATGTCCCTATAAATATGGATTATTGATAAAAATGTCGCTTGAGAAATCCAAGGTAAAAAAAGTCTATGATGTCATTAAAGAATACGTAAAAAGAAAGTCATTTTCGTCGCTTCCCGATGTGATAAACCATGTAGGCAATCATCTCGGGAAGGATAGTGATCTGACCAATGATGGAATAGAAAAAATAATAAAATCGCTATTGCGGGAAAAACATTTTATGCTCGGAACAAAATTAACCAGAGAAGACATTTTAAAAACAGATTCGAGAGAGAGAGTTTATTCGTATATAAAATCAAATCCTGGGGCGAATATTAACGAATTGATGTCCGAAAACAATCTGGGAGGGAAACAAGTGCTGTGGCACTTGAAATTCTTGAGAAAATACGATTTTATTCGTGAAAAAAAATACGGAAATCAAAAAGCTTATTATAATGTAGAATTAGATTCAGAAAACGACGATTTGTTGTTTTATTTTCGAAATGAAAAAGTGCTTAAAATAGTGGATTTATTAAAACGAGAAAAAAATGGTTTAGTAGCAACAAATATTTCGGAATATTTGGATATGCATTATAAAACGGTTAAAAAATATCTCAAAATTTTGTTAGAACTAAAAATTATTACATTGAATAAGGATCAAAATAAGAAACTCTATTCTTTAGACGAGAAATCTTACGAACAAGCGTTAAGTCTAGTTCTTAAAATCGTTAATAAAAATAAATAAAACATTTCACTTTCATTCTAATGTAATATTCATTCTAAAGGGTTTTATAAGTTTAATTGATGCTTTCTTCTATAAGGATTTAAAACACTTTTTTAAAAAAATTTAATTTAAAAAATAGGAATCTTTAATGAATGCTAAACGGATTATAATAATTAGTCTCTTATTTATACTCTCAATTCAATTCCTCGTCTTTATTATTCCCTTAAATTTTGAACGCAAATCTCCCTCTCAAAACCAAGAAAATGAGAATGCTGAATATGACCTATATCCTGAGTTTGATAAAAATAGATCGTTAACTACAGCGGCGGGCTCGTGGGAACCTAGGACTACTTTACAAGGTCCATGGGGTAGTAATCCCCTACAAGGTGCCGTTGGAGATGTGAATAATGACGGTCAAAAAGACATTGTGATTGCCAATTTGGAAGATGATACGATTTCAATCTTTACTTGGAACCCAATAAGCGATACCTGGAATACTGAGACTAGAATTGATGTAGGAGACGCTCCTTATAGCGTGGACATCGGCGATGTAAATAACGACGGTCAGAACGATATAGTAACCGCGAATTATGCTGATCAAACAATTTCTATAATTTTATGGAATACAACGACCGAAACATTTGCTAACGAGTTTACAAAGGCTACCTCATTTAGTGCTAATTTTGTGTGTATCGGAGATGCGAATAATGACGGCGAAGAGGATATCGTAGTGTCTACTCAATCAAAAATAATAAATTTATTCCTCTGGAATATCAGTACCAATGATTGGAATGCCAGAACGAGTATAACCGCTGAAGATCCGGGTGGCCCTTATATTCGAGAAAGTAGTGTTGTGGATGCGAACAATGATGGGTATAATGATTTGGTTTCTATTAATTCTCTCAGTGGTAACATAAATCTAATGATCTGGGATCCAATAGACGAGGACTGGGAGGATTCAAATAATATGAATATGGGAGCATATCCCTATTATTTTGATATTGACGACATTAATAACGATGGATATAACGACATCTTAGTTGGAGATGATGATGCAAAAATTAACTATCGTTATTGGAATTATACTCTTAAAAACTGGGGACCCATAAACACGATTAATATAGGAGGTGATGGTATTAAGGATGTAGATATCGGAGATGCTAATAATGACGGGTATAATGATATCGTTGCTGCAAATTACGATGGAAATTTTTGGGATTATTTACATATTTTTCTGTGGAATACTTCAACAAATAATTGGAATGAAGAAATAAAAAAAGTTGTAGGGGGGAATCCCCGAGATCCGCATATTGATGATGTAAATAATGACGGAGAAAACGATATTATCACTATTGATTCCTCTAGTTCTCAAGCCTCAATTTTTTTTTGGAGTACCTCAACAAATGACTGGGCAAAGCAAGATGTTAAATCTGTTTCAACTACTCCTAGTGGAATGAGTATGGGGGATGTTAACAATGACGGTGAGGAAGATATCGTTACGGTTAATTTCAAAGAAAATAGTGTGTCTATTTTGTGTTGGAATAGTACAACAAGCGATTGGAATTTACCAATTAATGAATCAGTCGGAAATGGCCCTCAAAGCATATATATTGGAGATGCCAACAATGACGGTCAAAACGATATAGTAACAGCAAATAATCTCGATAATAATGTTTCTATTTTATGCTGGAATATCTCGTTAGGCACATGGGACTCACCGATTAATAAATCTGTTGGCTTCAGTCCAAATGGAGTATCCATTGGAGACGCTAACAACGACGGAACGAATGATATTGTAACAGCTAATTATCTAAGTGACAATGTTACTATCCTATGTTGGAATAGTAAAACAGATAACTGGAATTTGCCCATTAATGAAACAGTCGGAAATGGTCCATACAGCGTATCTATTGGAGACGCTAACAACGACGGTCAAAACGATATTGTAACAGCAAATAAAGAGGATAATAATATTTCTATTCTATTATGGAACGCATCCCAGGGAGTTTGGGATACCTCGATTGAAAAAAAAGTCGAACAGGATCCAGTTAGCGTAGCGCTCGGAGACGTAAATAACGACGGAGAAATTGATATTGTCACCGCTAATAATCAGAGTAACAGTGTATCAATTTTATGTTGGAATACTACAACAAACAACTGGAATATGGTTATCAATGAAACTGTTAATACTAATCCAGTTCATGTTGCTTTAGGAGATGCGAATAACGACGGTCAGAATGACATAGTCACAGCAAATTTTTATGGAAATAATGTATCTATTTTATGCTGGAATATCTCGTTAGGTACGTGGGATTCACTAATAAATAGAAAAGTAGGTAATAGACCTATTAGCGTCAATATAGGGGACGCTAATCATGATGGCCAAAAAGATATTGTAACTGCCAATCAATTGGACGGCACAATCTCTATTTTAAGTTGGACGGATACGATTAATCCAAGTTGGGACGAATCACCAACTAACCAAATCATTAATTTTGGTTCCAACGTAAGCTATAATGTAAATGCCTCCGACCTTTCGGGAATATCACGTTATTGCCTAAATAATACAGAAAAGTTTACTATTGACGAAGATGGGCTTATTACAAATAAGACTTCGCTCGCAATTGGAATATATTGGTTGCAAATTACTGCTTATGATCCTTATAACAATAATATTTCGGCTATTATTAATATGACTGTGCTAGATATTTCAGCTCCGACATGGGACGAAATACCTAAAAATCAACTTCTTGAATCTGGGGCAGAATTCATATATGATATAAATGCATCGGATAATTCTGGAATAAGTTTTTATTGGATTAACGACACAATCAACTTTTCAATCGCTGTTAACGGAAGCATTTCCAATGAGAGTGCCTTGGAAGTTGGTGTTTATTGGCTAGAAATACGCGCTTGCGATCCTTACAATAATAATGTTACCAAGATTATCAATATTACCATAGAGCCTTCTACACCACCAGAATGGGACGAGACAATTAAGGACCAGTTTCTGGAATACGGGTCTAATTTTTTTTACGATGTAAACGCAACGGATTTATCTGGGATTGATTTCTACTGGATAAACGACACAATCAATTTTACCGTCGACACAGATGGGGTTATTACAAATAAAAGCGTCCTGTTTATTGGTGTTTATTGGTTGGAGATCCGGGCGTGCGATAATTATAACAACAACGCAACTGCGATTATAAACGTCACGGTTCAAGATACCACGCCTCCCGAATGGGTGGAACCTATTGATACTTCTCAAAATTTAGAATTTGGTTCCAATTATTTCTATGATGTTAACGCCACTGATCCCTCGGGTATCAGTGATTATTGGGTTGAAGATGATACAAAATTTACCGTTGATGAAGACGGAAAAATAACTAATATTTCATCTCTTTCTTTAGGGATTAATTCATTAATGATTGGAGTAAATGATACTTACAATAACTTAGATATAGTTAATGTACAAATTCTAGTATCAGATAACACTCCGCCTGACTGGATAGAATCACCTGAGGATAGGGAGCTAGAGCTTGGAACAGATTTCACCTACGACGTAAACGCAACCGACCCCTCCGGGATTAATTTCTACTGGATAAATGACACAATCGATTTTACCGTCGACGCAGACGGGCTTATTACAAATAATAGCGTGCTATATATTGGCGTTTATTGGTTGGAGATCCGTGCGTGCGATAATTATAATAACAACGCAACTGTTATTATAAACGTCACGGTTCAAGATACCACGCCTCCCGAATGGGTAGAAATACTTGAAGATCGAGAGGTAGAGTACGGAGCAAATTTCTTTTACGATGTAAATGCGACCGACCCCTCTGGGATCGATTGTTATTGGATAAACAACACGGTCAACTTTATAATCGATGGAGATGGAAAAATCACAAATAATAGCGCCCTATATATTGGTGTTTATTGGTTGGAGATCCGGGCGTGCGATAATTATAATAACAACGCAACTGCGATTATAAACGTCACGGTTCAAGATACCACGCCTCCCGAATGGTTGGAACCACTTGAAGATCGAGAAGTAGAATATGGAGCAAATTTTTATTACGATGTTAACGCTACAGATCCATCTGGAATCAGCGAATATTGGGTTGGAGATCAAACGAGATTTTATGTTGATAGTGATGGAATAATAACTAATATTTCGTCTCTTTCAGAGGGTATACACTTTTTAAGTATTAGTGTAAATGATACGTATAATAATATCAAGACTATAGTTATACGTGTAACTGTCACGGATACTACTCCACCAAACTGGATTCAAAATCCTCAAGATCGACATTCCGAATTCGGTACAGACTTTTATTACGATGTTAACGCGACTGATCCATTAGGAATAAACTTTTACTGGATTAACAACACAGTCAATTTTTCGATCGATGGAGACGGAAAAATCACAAATAATAGCGCCCTATTTATTGGTGTTTATTGGTTGGAGATCCGGGCGTGCGACAATTCCAACAACAACGCTACTGCGATTATCAATATTACAATCCAAGATACCACACCTCCTGATTGGAACCAAGATCCGACTGACCAAATATTTGAATTCGGGACGAATTTTTGTTATGATTTAAATTCTTCAGATTTATCAGGTATAGATTACTTTTGGATTAACGACACGGTTAACTTTACCATCGATGCCAACGGAGTTATTACTAATAAAACCGCCTTGGATATAGGCGTATACTGGTTAGAGATCCGAGCGTGCGATCTTTTTAATAATAATGTAACAGCGATTATCCTAATTCTAATAGAAGCGTCAGCAGCACCTACGCTTAACCAACCATTAACAAACCCTACAATCGAAATCGGTACCTCTTTTAGTTATGTTTTTAATGTTTCTGATTTATCCGGAATTGATAAATACTGGATTAACGATACAAATAACTTCCAAATTGACAATGATGGGGTAATTTCTAATATAGTTCCTCTAGTTGTAGGGGTATACTGGTTGGAAATCAATGCTAACGATACTCTTGGAAATATTTTAACATTGATGATAAATATAACTGTGCAAAGTAAAGCGTCAACTTTTCTGGGAGGAGACGATGACGATGACAAAGGAGAAAAAGAAGAAGAATTTGGAATGGAAATAATTATCGTCATACTTGCAATAGGAAGTGTCGCAACCCTTTCATCCTATGGGATTTATCGATACAGAACTAAAAAAATTCAATCTAAGTCGAAATCAAGTGGTCAAAAAGAACTTAGATCGAAGAAATTGCTAACTCATGATTTTTCAGAATCAAAGAAAATCGAGAAGAAGCCTTTAAAACAACCAATTGAAGCAAAAGGCAAAAAACTTAAAGAAATGGATGAAGCTAAATCGGTACCTCTGAGCTTAACTAAACAAGAAAAAAGAGAATTAGAAAAAACTGAAGCAGAAGTTGATGTTAAAAAAGATATTATTAAATGTCTTGTACATCGGGGACCAATAAAAGGGAGCGTATATCTTTGTCCAAATTGTCAAGCCCATTACTGTAATAGATGCGCAAAAGTCTTAAAAATGAAGGAAGAAACATGTTGGTCGTGTGGGAGCGAAATTGAGGTAAGTTATACATCAAAAGAAAAGCGCGAGCTATTAGAGGAAAATGCAAAAGACATATACGGGGCGCTACTTCTAGAGAATCCAGAAATTGCCGAATATCTTAATACTGATAAATCAGTGAAAGAATTTCCAGAATTGAAAAAATATTTCTTAAATGTTATAACTGACGAGGAGCTAGACAGAATTGACCTCCTTAATCTTTCAATCGAAGATAAAAAGAAATTTCTTGACGAGATCCTCAATTTAGACATAGAGGAGAGAAGGGAATTAATTGACGAAATGCTAGCCTTGGAGAAATAATTTTCCTTTTTTTTATTTTTTATTTATAATACTATTTATGCGATAATTTTAATATTCTTTAATGAGTCTTATTCTTGGTTAATCTAAACCCTCTTTTGTCCGGGGATAATAGCACTGGGACCGCTAAATATATATGAGATAATAGTCACGATGCTTGCGGGGATAAAAAGGAAGGGTTCCCAAGTCATTTCAATAAGTAAAAAGATTGCCGTAATTGGATTGTTTAGTGAAGCACCAAGAACTGCTGCGATTCCTATGAGTACAAAAAGTTCAGGATGTTCCGGATAAAATAATACACCAAAGAATCCTCCAAGGATAGCTCCGATTAACATCATAGGCAGAATGATCCCAGCACTATTGCTCGTTCCGATGCTAAAAAAAATAGCCACTCCAAAAAGCAACAATAAAATTAAGAGGACTGTCCACTCTATTTGATGATTTTTGACCATAAAAGTAAAAAAATCTAAGAAATCGGTATCAGGGCTCAAGAACATATTTTGAAAATCTTGCGATAAGATTGGAATTATAAAAAACAGAAATACACTATATCCAATAGCTCCTAGCAAGGGTAAAATCCAAAGTGCGTTCATATTAAAGAATGTTGTGTTTAGATATGCACGAAATGTCCGCAATAAACTCATAAAAATTAATACGAATAAACCTGAAATAATTCCAAAAAATATCAATAATGGCAAGAGAGTTAAATAATTCGTGCTTTCAGGCGTAATTGTTATGTCTGTTTGTATTAACGGTTCAAAATCGAAAAATAAACAGTATATTATATAAGCCACACACGACGCTATTAAACTTGGAATAAGCGAGCTATATCTGATGTGATTATAATAAGGAAGCTCTGCGCAAAATAGAGCCCCACTTATTGGAGCCTTCAATATCGCACTTGTACAAGCACTGGCTCCGATAAATAACGCATCACCTTTTTTTAAACCAAATTTTTCAGATTTAAAAAATAAATATCCTAAATTTCCTCCTATAAGCAAACCTGGTCCTTCAAGACCACAGACCATTCCAGAACCAAAAGTCCAAGAAGTGGCAGTTGTTTTAGCGATTAAATTTTTAACCCGCCTTACACCTCTCTCAGATTTATCTCGTTCGTTAATTTCTCCCATTTCAAACAGATTGACATCTTCAATAAACTCAGCAGCTCCTGTTCCTAATATTCTTTCGCATTTACAGAATTTAACTAAAAAACCTGTTAAGACTCCGGCAATTATTGGTGAAATGAAATATGGGAAAAGAGAATTCTGAAAAGCGAGTTCAAAAAAGATCAATAAATAATTAAATAAAACCATTACTATACCGCAGATTGCTCCTAATGTGATTGCAAAAAGTAAAATACCAAAATATTTCTTAACAAACGAGGAATGGAATATATAGAAACCTCGAAAACGCTCCCATACAGTTTCAGAAATGTTTACATCTGTTTCTTCCTTCATAATTATTTCTCGAATGGATTGCTTAGCTAATAAAATATCGACTTCATAAAAAGGTTTGCATTACACTTCTTCGGCGAATTGCGTTCCCTCTGAAGAAAGTGAAGAGAACAACTCGTTTATTTTTTTGATTGCTTCTGAGGGTGTATTACAACCGTGAATCTTATCGCTCCTACGATCATCGACTTTTTGATCAGCGAAATTTGAAGCCCATCCTTCAATACTGGTTAAAGCAATGATTGGTTTTTGATAAATCCAGCTGAAACAAATTTCCGACAAAGTTCCTGCTTTTCCACCAATTGCTAACACCAAATCACCCGAAAGTACTACTATTATGTTTCTTGCTTGTGAAAATGGCACCGGTATTGCGATGTCAACGAACTGATTAGCAGCCGATTTGTGTTTGTAGGGGATTATTCCGATAGTTAATCCGTTTTCTTCTTTCGCTCCCTTACAAACTGCTTCCA
>WJKD01000317.1 GCA_014729315.1 Promethearchaeota archaeon
ATAATAATTTAAAGTCTCTATTTAGTTAAGAACTACTTAGAAATATATCAAATAAAATATAATTTTTGTGATTATTAAAAATAACAGCTATCAGAGATATTTAACATTCAAAACCGAAATTAGAATAATTAGGACATTGCGTTCAAATTTGACAAATATTGGACTCTAAAACTAATTAATAGGTTTTAATTAATGGTAACTCCTATCCCATATCAATCAAAAAAAAATAAAAGAATGTTTATCGAAAAATTTTTGAGATGTAAAAAATGGTCATCGAGAAAAAATCAAGAGTATGGTCAGTCCTATTAATTGGAACTCTTTCTATGTTTTTTGCAGAAATCTTTTCGGGGGCGTCTCTGATTTGGATAATTGATCCCTGGTCATTGTTAGTAACATATCCACTTTATCTGGCTCACCTTTTATTATTGCTAAATATTTCTATGAGGATGAAAAAAACATCGATTCCGCAATTGTACTTATTCGGCGTAATTTTTGGTCTATATGAATCGTGGATAACCAAAGTACTCTGGTCCGGTTATCCGGGTTCGGAAGCACCTATTTTAGGGCTCGTTGCGGGAATTGCCGTTGTAGAGTTTATCGTTCTTGTTTTCTTTTGGCACCCGTTTATGGCATTTATTATTCCGATTATAACCTACGAATCGCTTGCTCTGTCTAAAATGGAAAATCTAAGCGAGTCTCAAGATCTATTGTTTAAAAGCCATCTGCCTTACTTAGAGAAGAATTCAAAATTTTACTATTTTATCGTGGTGATGGTGCTGTTAGGAGCAGCTTTTCTTTCGGTCAATTCCGGTTATAACATTGTTATCGCAGTTATCGCAGCATCTTCTTCTGTTATTTTAATTTACATGCTATATCGGTTCTCAGATAAGCTGACTGTTCATTCGCTACGATTCGGAAAAAAAGGAATGACGATTCTAATAATCTATATCGTCGCGTTGTATTTGTTCACTTTTTTCTCATTAATGCCCGAAAACATACCTCAATCTCCCGTTCCAATACTTATCATTGTAGGTTTTTATGGAATTACAATAGCATTAATATATTTGAGCAAACCGGTAGATATTCCACAAGAGCCTTTTAAAGGGGAAGAATCACGGGTTATAGTGGAGCTTTATGGAATAAGGGATATGTTTATCTTATTCGTTATATTTACTGTTCTAACAATACCATACTGTCTTTTGCCTTTGCTGAGCATTGTATTATTTGCCATATTTACTTATGCTTTAATATTCGTTGGACCAATTATCTTTATATACTTCAGTATAAAAGCTTTAAGAGGGAAAGGATAAATTAGGAAGCGTCTATTTGACAAGATTCAACGAATGAAGATAATTCTTTTTAACCTTATTTACCTATAAGAAAAATACAGCATTTTAAATTATATATTAGTGTAAACTGTTTAAATCAATAAAAAGAACAAAAAAAAAAATAAAAAAATTATTAAGATTTTATAATCCTAATTTTTGAAGGGTCGATTTCAGCCGCGTTCGATGATATTTAAGACCAATCTCATCGGGATCAATTCCCATTCCTAATGCAAGCAATTCTGTAAGATATAAGACGGGAACATCGTAATTTCCGTCAAATTCTTTTGAAAGAGGTCTTTGTTGAGTGTCAAATTGTTGGAAGCACGCAGGACAATTCACGCAAATAACATCAGCACCTGCTTTATTTACACTATCCAGCTTTCTCTTAAGGTTTTGCATACCAATCTCTTCGTAGGCATTTGAGACTGCTGAGCCGCAACATAAAACTTCTTCTTCATATTCTACTAATGTGGCACCAGAAGCCTTAACTAATTCTTTAAGAGTAGTGGGTCTCATTGGATCGTCCGACTCCATCCATTCTGCTGGGCGCATGTAATGACAACCAGGATGAACAGCGACTTTTAAACCGCTTAAATCCTTGGTTATCGCAGATTTTATCTTTTCCGCACCAATTTGCTTGATAGCATCTACAAAGTGCACCACATCAATGGAACCTTTGTATTCTTTTCCAACTTTGGAAAGAATTTGGTTTACTCGCTTCTTTTTGATGTCATCATGTTTTAATTGATGTTGAACGCCTCTTAGAGTGTTTGCACATCCATTACAGAGCGAAATAATACTTTTTCCCTCTGATTCGGCAAGACATAAATTTCTTGCGCCAAGCGCTAACCACGATTCGTCGTCAAAACTCTTCATACCAGTAGGATCAGGACAGCACGAAAAGGGAGCTTGGGAAGTTTCAATCCCTAATTTCTCAAATACTTTTCTTGACGCTGCTTCGATAAATGGAATTCTATTACCGATGGTACATCCTTCGAACATTTTATATTCTGTCATTGTCTTTTTAACCTCCATTTATTTTAATTTCTTATCTGCGCCTACAGCATTTAATAGACTTTTAACTTCGCTTACATCGGGTGCGCTTACTGGTGGTAAACCAAGCTGTTCTCGCCTTCGTTCGATTGCTGATTGCGATGGAATCGCTTTTGCGTTATCGTAGATAGTTTTAGCTTGCATGTAAATAAAGTCCGGTCCTTTTCCTTGCTCGATGCTTTTGTTTTTTAAAAACGTAAAAACTTCGGTCAATTCGATGTTTTGTGGACAGACTTCGTCACATGTATCGCATACAGTGCATCCCCATATGGCTAAAGGATCTGCAGAAAATATATTGTCCTTATAACCTAACAGAGAATTCAAAATATTAGCGCGAGGATCGTACGGAATAGTGTAAAAATCATTGGTAACATAAGAAATAGGACAATTATCCGTACACCTATTACATTGGTAACAGTATTTAATTACTTCGGACCCTTGGTGATAATCCATAACTTGTTTTCTAAATTCAAAATCTGTAGCCATTTTTTTTCACTTTAAATTTTTCTTTTGAATATATTTATTTTCAAATAGTTGACTTTAACCCGGGCGTGGGCAGTTATGCTCAATCTATTATTTTTATTGAGCATTCATCCTAAGCCAACATGCATCTTTCGAGAGTAAATCTCTTTACCTTCCTCATCAACTACTGTGATGTGGGCGGCACACGATAGTCAGCAATCATAACAGCGAACAATCATTTCTAAAAGATTTACTACGCCTTCTGGAACGTCTTCACTCATTTTTTTCACTTTTGTGTTGTTAGATTTTATTATTAGATTATTTATTTTATCCAAGGATCGGGTAATTTTAATCCTTCTAACGCCTTGTCCTCGAACACTTGTTTCGCCGTGTGCATCAGCGACTTCTCAATACCCGCAATGTTGTGGTTCGTCGCAACTAACAGGTTCAGCTTTTTACACATGCCTTCTGCGTCCGACCAAATGTGATACAACAGCAAACCTCTCGGGGCTTCGGTCACGCCA
>WJKD01000033.1 GCA_014729315.1 Promethearchaeota archaeon
CTGTATTTATCTGTTGCGTGAAAGTACGCCCTGATCAGCAGTCCCCACCTGCCGGCACAAGAGGTTTTTCTATGGTAACAATATGGTAGCTTTGCCTGTACAAACAAAAAAAGCCCGCTAAAAAAGCGGGCTTAAGTTATTGTTTATTATGTGTGCGCCCACAGGGAATCGAACCCCGAACCTACTGATTAAGAGATATAGATTCAATTTATTATTATTTAGTAGGTTACGCTGTGGAGAGTTAGTTAACTATGATTTAAAGTCGTTAGTTAGGATGCGTTAACTACTTTATTTAAAATAAACTTACAATACCTTTTGTCGGGTAGAATCAAACCAGGTCTTTCCTGGAAATCATGATGGTTGAATTTATCTCATTGAGATAGATTTTTAACTGATTTTAACATTTTTTAGGCTAATTTGACACAGAGTTGGCACAAATTCGGCACAGATATTCAAGCCCGGATTGTTGCGAACTGGTGAATTAGCCTTTACGTCTTAGCCATGTTATATTAGATTATAGCGTGGCTTTTTTATTATATCCACTCTGATAATGCGCGCGCTTTTTATTATAATATAAATCAAATTAATACAGATAAATAAAGCCATATTTAGTTGTTGACAAATGTTGATATTATTTTCCAATTATTCATGATTTGGGGAATATAGCTCGTGATAATATGATTTATAAAGTAAATATAGCGATTATAGGTGTTATAATTGCGAGACCGGCATCAAATTGTGGTCAATCGAAGTAATGTAAGCATGTATTATAACTTATATATTTTTAAAGATGTTAAAAATATTTTAAAGCGTTAAATTTATCACTTTTATAACCTGATCTTTCAAATATGCTCTTTTCTTCATTTTTGTTAAAAAATCTCAGATTTCACAAAATTATGAGATGAGATATTGGATTTATGACCCGGAATTTGCAGATAAATAAACAGATTCAATAAACATAAGTATTATTATTAACTGACAATTAACCATAGTAGGATGTTGACATTTTTTGAAATATAAACTGGATCACTAGTTTTGCAAAATTCAGTATAGAGGATAAACCTGTGCTCCGACGTCTTTCTCAGGAATCAGAAAAGCATCATCTCTTGCAATATCTCTGTATATTAAATCCTGTTTTATATCTTTAGCTCTATCAATTTCAAACATCCCATATACGATAGCATAATAACCATTATCACATAGATGAACACTTACATTATATCCTCTGGAAACGAGTCTCTCTGCTCTCCTAACTGCTTCGTCTTCTGATGGCGTGGACCTTAGAACAATGTAATATCCATCCCTAACTGTGCTTTCAGTGGGATAAACTTTCCTTATGAATTTATTTCCACGAGTTTTAAATGCATCTTTTCTTGCAAACTCTCGATAAATTAGCTCCCGTCTCTTATTTTCTGCTATTTCTTCTTCGTATGTTCCGACTACTACAGCATAGTAACCGTTATCGCTTTGATATACTTCTGCGTTATAATAATTCGATCTAAGGTCTTTCGCTCTTCTGATCGCTTCTGCTTCGGATGGCGTTGATCTGATTACGACAAAATAGCTACCGTTATTAAAGGATCGTTTTTGGACCATTCCAGCTTGATTCGCTGGATATATTTTTCTTCTGAAGCCATCACCACGAGTGAAAAATGCATCGTTTCTTGCTAAATTATTAGCCATGAGTTCCCGTTTTTTAGCTTTCGCCATATATCCGTCGTATTTACCAATTACTACTGCATAGTACCAGTTGTCACTTAAGTAAACGCTGGCGTTGTAACCATTTGAGATTAGTCTTTTTGCATAATTGATTGCCTCCGCTTTTGAAGTTGTAGAATTCGTTATGATATAATACTCACTATTTTCGGAATACATGCTCTGGGAAGAATAATCAGGTGGCGGCATACAGTCTGAGGCAATAACCATAATTAAAATAAAGATCATCAATCTTCTTAACATAATTATCTCCTCAACAGTTAATATTCACTGCTCTGTTATTTTTACCCCGGACCGAACAGTAGTAATGCAAAAGCAAATATGATGAGTAAAATGATTGTAAATTTGTTACGCAGAAATGCTTTTAAAGAGAAACCGCCTGATCGATATGTTTTGTCAGATGGTGGCTGATGTGGATTTCTGCTTTTAAAATCAAAAATTAGTAATACAAGCATTATTACAGACCAGCATATGTAGAGTGCCTGATGACCTTGTAACACTTGAAAAAATAATTTAAATTTCGCAGAGGAGATTCCGATTGCTATTGATATTGTAGCGATTGCAAATATGCCCAACATCGTACTAAACATTCTACGATAAAACCGGAGTGGGTACAACATCCAAAAAATAAGATAAACTGCAATACCAACTATAACACTTGCTTGAAAGCTCGAAAATCCGAGCTCATTTAAGAATGGTATTTTGTCGATTTGCCTGAATAAAATCCACCAGCAAATAAGCATTGCAAGGATAGAATGAACCAGGTTAATAATCAACCATCTTAAGGCAGGATCTCTTTTCATTTGTTCCCTCCTGTACAATGAGATTTTAATATTGTCAATTTTACGATTTATTTCATACAAAGTAAATATTTGCTGGATCACAGATTCTTGTCTTCAACTTAGGTATTTGTTCATATTTTGGAGATGAAGTAATCTGTCCAAGTGCTCCGTCAAATGCTTTTTTTACATTCTGCCCGGAAGCAAGATATTCATAGAAGGCGATAGAAAATTTTCTGGCATCTTCGTCCAGTATTTCCGTGGACATGCCAATCACACAGTTAATATCTTCAGCGAGATCATAGGCTAATTGTTCTGATTCACAGGCATTCAAAATTGCACATTGAATTCTGTTTGATATATTTCTGAATATCTGAATAAAATTTACAAAGGGAACCGATTTATACATCCCTTGATCATCCTCCAGATAAATTAAGCCTTTTTTACTCCCATGTCCGCTAAAATGAACAATGTCAGGTTTATAATGCATTAAATATCTTGGGAGATCTTCCAAAGTAACTCCGCCATGTTGATCAAAAACAAATCGATCCTTGTGTTCATATTTTATTAGCGCTCGTTTTATTTCGTTAAATTCCTTATCTATAGCAAGGCGGTTTTTATTATTTGGGTTTGCACCAAGAAATAGAATCTTGATTTTTCCTGTCGATTTAGAATTTTGAGTTGTATCACGCGTAGAAGTTGTATCTTCAGATTCAGTTGATTTTTTTTTAGAAGGTGCATCGAAGGAATGAGCAGCTTCGGTGGTGGATGAGTGTTCGATCATTCCTTTTTCTTTTGTGATTGACACATTATCCTGATACCAATCCCTAAACATTGTGCCAGCAATTTGAGGTTCGTCAGGATCGCTATCATCAATAACTCCATGATAGCCTAACGTTCGTAATGCATCATCCAGTTGTGGGCTAAAAGAGGATTCTAATTCATTTTTTAAATCCCTTACATGCATAGAACCATCTGGTGTTTTCGACAGTGTTTGATATACCGCATGTTCTGATAATCCAAATGCATCTATCCAGCGATTGAAGTCATTATGTTCATGAAGAAATTCACGCACACATAATTTCAGATAATGTAAATCCGGATTGTTTCTGTTTGTCCATAATTTTTCCAGTAATCCTTGCAGCAGATAAGGGTGACGACCGGTTATACGAAGGAGCCGTTGCTCTAAATCATCATCAAAATCAGGAAAGCCAAATGATATAAGTTGTCTGGCTTGTTTAATAGTTAGAATATTAAGGTATTTTGCACGTAGATTATTTAACGGCGATGAACCTGAGGAAATTAGGTTGGTTAAATCATTGACGCCACTGGCAACCAATCGAAAGTGTCGGTGGAAACGGGATGTCATTAGAAGATTTCTCAGATTCTGGAAAAAATGGTCATCTGGTAAGGAATGAATGGCAGCATCTAATTCATCAATAAGAAGAATAACAACCCAGTCAGGTCCAAAATTTTTTTCGAGGCTTGTTTTTACTTTATCCAGACAGCTCAGAAATGTTTGATACGGTTTTCCTTCGTGATCGCACTGCCAGGGTTCAGCCTCGATATCAGACACGGTCAATGAATAAATTTCTTCAAACAAAATTTCGCAGGATATCTGATCGAGAGCCTGAATATCAAAATATCGGCTTAACGGATGGATTGATTCATAATTCGTTTCGTCTAACTCTTTTTGCAACTGAAACAATAGAGATGTCTTACCACAGCGCCGTCCGCCGATTAAGGCAAAGGAGTTGCCATCACGAAAGCCATTTATTAACTGCTGAAGCAATCTGTCATAACCGGCGAAAAGATTTCCCGGTTTGGTACAGTTATACGGATTTACAGCATTCATCAGGTAATTCTCCTTGCCATCCAGACATTAAAAAGCTCAGACGAAACAAACAACTTTCCATTATCATTTGTCACCAGACCAAATTTTTCCAAATTCGTTAAAGCATCATCATACTTAATAGCTAGCTTAGATTCATCATACCCCTCACTGTGTTTTTTGTAAATAGAAGCGAGAACATGTTTTTCATTATCATATAATGTATTCCAAACTCCTTCCCTATAATAATTGCCAATATCATTTTTGCGCATCTCTTTTTTTATTTCAGCGGCAGTCTCTTCAACTCTTTTCAGATCTATTGATTTAAGAGAGCCTTCACGGCTAGCATGACTTGCAAAAATGCGTGTTATAAGCGGATGACCTCCGCAGTAATAATACACTCTCCGCATGGCTTCTTCTGTCCAAAAAATCTTTTTCCACAGTCCGATCTCCCGAATCAACGTTTGACTTTCCTCCGCAGTTAAAAACCCGAGATATTCTTCCTGGAAAGATCTAAACATGGGGTTTTCACCAATTTTTTTTCCCAATACATTGCGACGATTGACATCGGGGCGATAAGCAACAACCATTACTACCAGGCATCTATGAGATTGAGCTAAACCGCGTAGCATTCTGAATAATATAATGTATTCGCTTAATATTTTATTACTATCCGTATAATTTATTGTCGGCAATAGCTTATCGACTTCATCTAAAATGATAAGAAAAGGAGCTTGTTGTCCGGAAGCTTTCCATATCTCAAATAAAGATAAAACATTTTTTCGAAAAGTATATTTATCAATAACTCCAAGTGGGTTTGGAATTTTCTTGTTCAAAATAGAGTTCAACTCTACCTGAAGTCCTTTCAGTATTTCTTCGA
>WJKD01000318.1 GCA_014729315.1 Promethearchaeota archaeon
ATGTTGTTGTGGTCGAGCGAGAGCTTTTCGAGGCTTGGCGGCGAGGCTCTGGCGTCTACCGTTTCAACGAGGTTGTGGGAAAGATCGAGGATTTCTAGGCTTTTAAACTGCGAGATGGGCTCGAACCCGCAGAGATCAACGATTTTATTATGGTTTAAGTTGAGCTTTTTGAGCTTTGGAGCGTCAAGATTGGCAAACGACTCAAGCGAGGTGAAGGCGTTTTCGGAAAGGTCGAGCTCAACGAGCGAAGGAAGCGAACCAAGATTGCCTAATTTTTCGAGCCCACTTTCTCGCTCCACTTTTATTCTTTCCAGGTTAGGGGGATTACCGAACGGCGCTAAAACGGGGTTCGACCCGTAGAAGTGGAAATAAAGGTATTTGAGGTCGGAAAACGAGCTGAGGTCGGGCAACTCGGGATGACTCTTGAAATGTATGCCTCCCAAATAGAGCATTCTGAGCATTTTTTGGTTAAGGATGAATTGATGATCTATGGGAATAGATTTATTCTTATTAAAACAGCTGAACACTTCGAGATACGGAAAACGATAATCCCCTAATCTTGAGTCAAATACCGATAGATCTTTCACATGTCCCGCAAAAACCTTACAAATAGGGATGCGAGCATCCGACTTGATCATTTCCACCAAAAAACGCCGCTCTTCTGGACAGACTTTCTCTAATTCTTCGACATCGCTAAGCCTAAGTTGGCCGCCCCTTCTTTTCTTGACATCTTCCTCGGATTGAACAGTTTTAAGTTTGTACCAGTATTGATTGTTCACATATTTGCTCTCGTCTGTCATAACAACGGATATTTATTATATTACTATTTTTTGATATAATAATAATAGTGAATCATAAAAATATATTTTCGGTGAGTGAACAAATTTACTAATTTCGTTTACTTATCTAAATATCTTGATAAATACAAACAATCACTTAACACTGGACTGATTTCGTAATAATATTCGCTCAGAGGATAATACTGATTTAAATCGAACCAATGATAAGGAAGTGGTAAACCAATTCTTTCTCCATCGGAATCCTTAAAGTATATCTTAGCTATGGAGTAGATAAATAACCTTAAGTTTTCTGCATTCCACGATTCATCAATAATTTCTTGAATGGTGGGAATTTCATCGTTTCTTAATTGGTCATTAGTGGCGAATGATTTCTTAAAATTAATCCAGTCGCCGTTTCCCTCGTCGAACATAATCTCGTCGAGCTTTTGGAGGTCTATAAAATTTTGGACCATCTTATTAGCTTGACCTTGGGGATCTGTCCGGTGACCCTTTGCGGGATAGGCGAGCTCGGCGAGAAGCAGTTCTATAAACGCCGAGGGAACGGCGTAAGGGAGGAGGTAATGTCTATCGTTTTGCGATGAAGTGCGATACGGACCGTCGGACGAAAAAATCTGACCCACGAGCGCGTTGAGCTGCTTTTCAGCGGCACTCCATTTGTTCACCGCCGTTGCTCTCTTATTAATAGTGCGCCTTTCGTAGAGTTTACAGCCCGTCCTGGTAAGTATTGCGACCATTTCTGCTTTACCGTATCCTATCCTCGTCGGACTTTCGGATATGTAGACGGAATATCCGGCAAGCAGGCTGGCGTAGATCTTCAACAGATTGACCTCGTTGATTTGGTCGGTTGCGGAGGCGCCTTTTTGGAGGTCGAGCTCGTAGCCTTCTGAGTTTCCTAGATCGGGTTTCGCCGAATAATAGGGAAGTAATTTTTCGGCACCCGAATCTCTTATTTTTCTTCCCACCTCGCTGTACACGTTAAAGTAAAGCTTGCCCTCGTGGACACTCTGGAGCCCGTTAAATAGAGCGTTGGCGACGCGCGAGCGGTGTTGCAGCGCTGAACGAGAGTCCTCGGGAATTAGAAGACGCTCTTGCGTTAAAATTCTGTTAATGTATTTCTCGTGATGATATTGCCCGTAAAAGCCGTTGGAATTGAGGAATTCGTTTATTTGCTTTGCTGTTATTGAAATTTTAAAGGAATATTTATCTCCCTTTCTGTTATAATAATACAAATATTTTTCGGCGTTAAATTCAAAGTCTTCCTTGATAGTGCCCGTTTGCGCTTCGCCGATGCGTTTGTGGAGCCATTCGTAGAGCGCGTCTTTCAGATGCTTCTTGTTTCCAAATCTAGAGGGGAGCTCGGTTAATTCGGAACAGAGGTGGCTGTACGCGTTTTGAATGGCGCCTAAACCGACGATTTCTTTACCCGAGTCGTCTTTTACGACCACATCCATAACGTCGTTGCCGTCTTTATCTTGTCCGATAACCCGAACTTCTTTATTCTTGAACAATGCTCTTCTTGCGACTGCGAAAATGAGCTCATCGAGTGCGTGCTGCGATTGGGCAAAATGATCTTTTCGCAGGTCGATGCCGAAGTGGGAGCCGCCTGTCGTAAGGTCAGTCATGAATCTCGTGAAGGAGCCGTAATATCTGGAGAGGTCGTTCGGAAGGAAGTAGGAACTCCCGCCAACGCTTAACGAAGGACCGCAGATTAGGTCAGCTGCTTGTTCCAGCGATTCGAAATACACTCCTTTCAGGGACCACCTACCGTTTGCGTCGAAGCGGACGCGGTCTTCGAGGAGCATTTTAAGCAGGAACGGTCCTATTTTTGCGTGTATTTCTCGAAGCGTGTCGTGGACTTCTATTTTGGAGGTCAACCTCGGAGTGATTCCGAGAGCGTGCGATATCTTCACGAGCTTCTTACCGTCGGAAAAGGAACCGAATTTATGCAATTCGGTGCTTGATTTAAAATTATCGTAAAATTGTTTGAGCGCTTGGTTTACATCGTCTTTAGAGATATATCCTTCGGACCCGGGTTCTTTTATACCGTTCGTTAGTCTCATCAGCGTCTCGTCGGAAAGGACAAAAGTCGCTTCTTTGTCAAGGTCAATGCTTAGCGAGAGTGAGAAAAATAGCAGACCGAGATCGGGCATTTTTGAAAAGACGATTTCGGCTTCTAAGGAATTATTCACACCCGCAGTCAAAAGGTTGAGGTCTGGGTTCGAAAATGATACCTTGATGTAGTCTATTCCGAGGATCTCCCCCGCTTTTACGAGTCCTTCGTAGAATTTCCTTAAACTGGAAGTCCCCTTCGCCGCATACGGGTCGTCCATTTCTAAAAGAGCGTTTTTGAAGGCGATTCGGTTGTCTATCGTACCGCTCGCCGGAGTAGTAACCACTTTCTTCCCCATAACCCGCTGGGAAAACGAGCATTTTTCGAACCCGCTGACTAAAAATAAGTTAGGCCGACTGTCATCGTAGCAAAGCAAGTTTCTCTCAACGAGAAAAAAACTCTTAATTTCTGCTTGGAAACACTTTTTAAAATTCAACTATTAATTTTTTCGTCAATTTAATCTTCGATTTCTTTTCGTTTTTAAATATCTTAACAATGAATTTCTAATTATTTTCTCAATGTAATTTTGATTGTTTTTTATCAGAGATGTTTTTTTCGTTATTGTCGGTAGGTTCGCCTTCTGATAAGCTTTTTCGAAAGGAAAAAAAAATAACTCCAGCAAATCGAACCTAATACTGTCAAAAGCCAACATTCTCTTCGGAAGTTCGATATTTCACATCACAGCCCATATTTTTCTAGGGTGATCATAAAAAGTTTGAAGAACAGCCGTTTTTTGAGAACTTTTCTCCTCCTAATCGGATACCAAAAAATCAAACATTTTTATATTACAACGTCTTATTATAAATTACATACACTATGTATGTATTTGAAATTTTTTAGCCAATCAAATGTAAAATACTATTAAAAAGGTTGAAAAAAAATGGTCGATGAAGGTTTAGTGAAAGAAATTCAAAGTATGATGGACGCCGGTGCAGATGCTGCCGGTCCAGAAGCTGTATTAAAAGTATTCGATTTTTTCAAGCAAGTTAGTAAGGAAAATGAAGATCTAGAAGAAGAATTAGAAGA
>WJKD01000319.1 GCA_014729315.1 Promethearchaeota archaeon
TAGTTCCATAGATTATGAGGGTTCTTTGTTTTATATAAAGATTACTGCCTAGGGCAAATTAGCAATTTCGTTGAACATCGCGATTATCTGAAGTTTGCCGTAGGCAAATTTGGGGATTTTTCGCAGGAAAATTCCAGATAATCGCTGTTAGGCGTCCCGAACGAAGTGAGAGCCTGCAAGGCGTGGCAAAATTATGAAATAATTTTGAGTTCAGAATTCGGCGGTGACGGGACGGTGCGCGCTTTTTACATAAGCTTCTACAATAATACATTTATTTTTAATGTTTAATGCTTTTGAGATACTTGGAAATCTTTTGCCGTTTTGAATTTCCACAACAAGATCGTCAATTCTTCCAATTCCTGGATAAGGTATGAGATCAAATGTTGTCCCCTGAAATGTGAATCCTGAGATAAGGACAGGTAGTTCTGAAATTGTGTAGTTTGCCAGCTTCTCATAATCACTGTCATCCATTTTAATGATGTTTAAATCAACATTTTCTTTTACAACACCTATAATCGCATTATAGAAATTTTTGTTATCTGAAAAAGCGTCCCTAATTATTTTTTCAACTTCTATATACTGTTGATCTTTTTCAATATCTTGCCAGCGAACTATACTCACTTTTTCTTGTCTTTCTTTAGGCAAAGAATTGACAATCTTTTCGATCATTCTAATTTTTTCTTCGCCATGCCTTATCGCAACGGATAATGCTCTTTCTTTCGAATATTTATTTCTAACTTCATAATTTACGGCGTGAATTTTATCAACAATCAAAACGGCAACTTTTTCTTTGGTATTCTCCAATGCCCACAAGATATATTCTTTAATATTCTCTTTTGTAAAGTATTTGTTTCCAAGACTAATACCAAGAAAAATATCATATCTTTTACTTTGTACTTTTCCAAGGTCTGAATTTATGATTTTTTCTACTGTAACGCTCATAAGTTAAAAATAAATCTCTGCTTTTATTAAATTATCTTTTTAGCGCGCCGTCCGTTTGGGGCGGGTGGTCGGGGGAAAGCCGAATTCTGAATTACGCCTAACATCGGGCTTAAGGGAAGTTTTTGACGAAGTCAAAAATTTGGGAGAGAAACGAATTTTGCTTGGCAAAATAGCGAAGCGATCGTTTCGAACCCTTTAAGCCCTGTTAGTTTCGTTTCCAGTTACGAAGTCCTGGAAACCTGCGTCCGCAGAGTCGGGAGAAAGGGCGTTCTATCTAATGAGCGAAGCGATACATCAAGAACAAGAATCAAGGGGACAATTTTAATATAATAATATTATCTGGTTTAAAGATCTATGTAGGTATTCTAAAACCACAAAATTTATATCTTAAACCTTCTTACTCCTACATAATTCGTACAAACGGGGGTAAAAATGACAAACAAATTACCATATCTTGCACAACCTGGTGTTGTGAATAAAATATTGGACAAAATCAAAGAAGCTAGAACACCTGACAGATTCACCTACGATTTTTTAGGAAATACTCTTGGGTGTAAAGGTGGAAATTATAATCAATTTGTCGGATTTGCTAAAAAAATTGGTTTCCTTAAGACTGATGGAACACCAACAGATTTGTACAAGCAGTTTAGAAACAATCCTACATCAAAGGCTGCTATGGCAGAAGCTATTAAAAAAGGCTATGTTGAAATTTTTAATAGAAATGTGAATGCCGATAAATTAAGCAGGGATGATTTAAAAGGATTAGTTATTGAAATAACTGGTCTTGAGAAAGATAGTCAAGTAGTTCAGAAAATTTGTAAGACTTTTGAAAACCTTAAGGGTTATGCGGATTTCAAAAAGAGTATGACTACAGTAAAAGAAGATACTTCTGATACTTCTGGATCAAAATCAGAACCCCTTACACCCGTAGAAGAATCACAAATGAATGATCTGGGCGTAAATCTGTCTTATACCATTAATTTAGTATTGCCAAAGACTGATGATCCGGCAGTATTCAATGCGATATTTAAGTCATTAAGAGAAAATCTGTTGAGAAAATGACACATCAAGAAGACCGTATAAAACTATTTGGAATGTCTCATGCCCTTGTTGAGAGAGATTTAGATAGTGTTGAAAAGGACTTGAAAATAGATTTAGGAAGAACAGAACAAGATACTAAAGATGAAGAATATTACCCCCAATTTGAAAAAGCTTTAAGGGATGAAGCGGCTGAAATGGGAACTCATTATGAATTGTTTTTCTGTTTAGAAAGAAGCATTCGAAAATTGATAGCTGAAACTCTTCAAGGTGTTCATGGTGAAAAATGGTGGGGAAATTGCGTTCCTGACCCAATCAAAACTAATGTGAAAAATAACATTCAGAATGAGATTGATTCTGGTGTTACTTTAAGATCTGAAAATGAGATTGACTATACTACTTTTGGTGAGCTTAGTCAAATAGTGCAGAAGAATTGGGATAGTTTTGATGCTGTTTTCTCAAGTATGAAAGCTTTTTCCAGGATAATGGCTAACCTAAATCTTTTAAGGAGTCCAATTGCGCATTGTAGTATGCTCGCTGAAGACGAGGTTGTGAGATTACAGTTGGCTGTAAAAGATTGGTTTAGATTAATGGAGTAAAAGATAAAAATGTTTGATATGAAAATTAGTACTGCTATCATTGTGGATCTTTTTCTAGGAATCGTCGGAGTTTTATTTTGGTTCAGCGACAGTTTTGCACATGCTTTAGGTGTTGCAGGTTTTTTCAAAAGATTACTAGCAGGCATAGTGTGTTTTATAATCTTAGCAGTCGTTACTTTTATAGCCACTCGTCATTAAAATTGTCCCCCTTCTATATTTTAGCCCACGAAAAAATGGAATTTAACATCGCGATTAAGAGAAGTTCGGTTTTGAGGCAACCCACAAAACCGAATTTGGATGGAGAAGTCTGCAAGACTTCGGAATCTCTTAATCGCTGTTAAACTCGTCCGTTAGGACTTGATTTTTAGTGCAACGATGCTGAAAGCAAAAAATCAAAGTCGAATTTTCACTTATATCAATCGAGCATAGCGAGTGTAACTGTCCGAAGGACTAAAGAGTTGGGGGCGTTCTATCAAGTACGAAGTACCATAAAGAACAAGAAGAAAAGGGCGAGAAAAAAGAAAGCTTTATAATAAAAATAGTTTATTTATAAATAAGATGCAAACAAAAGAGGGTTATTCTTGGAATAAGTACATTAAAGATTATTGGTATTTGCTATCAGGAAAAAAGATTAAATTTCTATTTTTTACAACACTTAAATCACTATCAGATTTTATTCCTTTCGTAATAGCATATCTGTTAGGAAAAATCATTGATTTTTTTACACAATATTCTGGTCAATCGTTAGATTTATTTTACATATACATTGGAGGAATAGGTGTTCTAGGTGCATTTCAAGTATGGTTAAGAATGTATTCTAAATTTAGAATACAAACCATTGGTGCAGATATTCGTAAAGAATCAAGAATAATTGCAATGAATAAAATTATGGAGCTTGACTTGAAATGGCATGAAAAAGAAGAAACAGGTAGCAAAATACAAAAAATAAATGCAGGAAGTCAAAAACTTTATGATGGAATTAACGATTTTTCCAATGATGGCATCAGTATATTAGTTGGATTATTTGGTTCTTTGTTTTTGTTTGTAGCATTGGATTTTAAATACTTAATATTTTCATTAATATACATTATAATCTATTTTTCAGGAGAATACTATTATAATAAGAAAATTGAATACTGGCAAACAGAACTAAATAAAATAAATGAAAAAGTTAGTGGAAAAATTCATGAATCAGCTTCAAACATTTTAGCAGTTAAATCATTGGGTTTGAAAGATAAATTTGCTAAGTATAATATTTCTAATGAGGATCAATACTATGAAATTTGGCATAAAACAAAAGAGGTAGGTCAGCAAAAATTTAAGACAATTAAGATTTTTTCTGCTATTGCTTATGCTTTATTTATTCTAATATTGGGATTGGATGTAGTACAGGGTTTAATCACAGTTGGTTCAATATTGGTATTTGCAAGTTATTTCGGAAAGCTTAAGGGAGCATTAGATAACTTTACAAATAGGATACAAAAATTTATTTCAGTAAAGACTGCTATTGGTAGATTTATGACGATACTAGATATAGATGTTCTTGAGAATGAATCACAACTCAAGAATTTTCCGATAAATTGGAAACAGATTGAGTTTAAGAGTGTTGATTTTAAATATAAAGATCAATTAGTTCTAAAAAATTTTAATTTGATAATCAAAAGGAATGATAAGATTGGCTTTGTTGGAAAATCAGGGTCTGGTAAATCTACAATAGCTAAGTTACTGCTGAAACTTTACAAGCCAGAAAAAGGGGAAATTTTAGTGGATGGAATAAATCTTAATGAAATTAATCAAAATTCCATTACGAAATACATCGGGATTATACTTCAAGAGCCAGAAATGTTTAATCTTTCAGCTTTGGAAAACATTTGTATTTCTGCTAAAAAATCCAATGGAAAACTTCTAAATAAAGCTGTTTCAGTAGCACAGTTAAAATCTGTAATTGATAAATTGCCAGACAAACTTAATACTCTAATTGGTGAAAAAGGATACCAATTAAGTGGTGGAGAAAGACAAAGAATCGGAATTGCAAGAGCAATATTCAAAGATACACCAATATTAATTTTTGATGAAGCAACATCTGCACTTGATAGTAAAACAGAGGGATTAATCCAAAAGGCAATAAATCAAAAATTAAAGAGTAAAACACTATTATTGATTGCTCATAGATTATCTACTTTGAAAGAAGCTGACACTATTGTTGTTTTGGAAAAAGGAAAAATCATAGAATCTGGAACTTTTGAAGAACTATTCAAACTGAAAGGTAAATTTTATCAATTGTATAAAGCACAAAGTAAGAAGTAGTTTTTCTCGCCCCTATTAAATATTAAATTCGACCGTAGGGAGTGTTTCTGTGCGAAGCACCGCCCCCAACTCTTTTTTGTTTCTAAAGTGAAAATTCGATTGA
>WJKD01000320.1 GCA_014729315.1 Promethearchaeota archaeon
CTGCGAGATGGATCCGATTGGAATTAGAAAAACAATAGCGAGAATCAGCGGAAATAATTTATCGAGCTTCACGAATCAATCCTTTTCGAATAAAATTGGGTTTATTCATTCAACACGTTCGTTTTGAGCATTGTTCCTTTGCAGGAGGCGGTCTTTTATTGCGATGAGTAAAGGTTTTATCACTGCCTTATTTTTCTATTGCTTATGAAAGTAAACGAAATTATATTAGTGTACAATTAATATCGAAAGGAGAATTCTATGTTAAAAAATATTACCCTTAGTGCTGATGAAGATCTCATAAAAAAGGCACGTGAAAAAGCGAGGCAGGAGCACACCACCTTAAATGATAATTTTCGTAGATGGTTAAAAAGATATGTTGTTACAGATAACAATAGATCCAACTACGATGATTTGATGAATGATTTAGACTATGTAAAGCCGGGTCGAAAATTTTCGAGGGACGAGCTCAATGAAAGATAAATTTGCATTTGCTTTTGTAATTGAACTCCGAACACCATAACCTTTTATAAGCAGAAGACAAAATTTGAGTAATGTCATTCTTTCCATTTATCTATCAATTCCTGTGCATCATAAATCAACACCTTTTCAGCTTCCCACTCATCGATTTTTTTGCCTTTTTGCGCATTCACTTCATTGATGAATGCATTTAAAATGTTAACCGCCGCGTTGTTATTTCCTTTCTCATGCTGTTTAATAGCATTTTCTGCCTTTTTTTTCAGGCTTTTGTATATACCTTTATCTTTTATATGACCGAACTGATAGCACAAGTCAATATCCATAATGAGTGTATTATCAAAAACTATTTTTTTACAATATAAGGTTTCAGATTGAACATCTGAGTAATAAAATTTAAAGTTTTGAATCATATTTTTTGTGATTGGACCTTTATATTTATAATTTATTTCATCATGGCTTGGAGCACGAATTGATATATAGACTTCGTATTCTACTAATTGAAATCCTATTACTTCAACTTTATATTCACCATTATTATCTGGAGATGTCGGTATGTATAAAAATTCATGACTGTATGAAACTTCTGGCTCCTCACCAGGATCAGGGATATCGCCTACAGACATAGTTGCATAATTTGCAAATTCGATTTCATTAATTCGAATACCATATTGGGGATTTGTTGCTCCATTCGGATCAACACCAGTACGATTCCCTTCTGGATCGGTCACAATATAATGAACTGAATAACTTGAATTTATCTGTATATATTCATCTTCTTGGGCATATAAATATGGAGATGTAAAAATTCCGATTAGTATAAAGAAATAAAAAAAAAATTAGTGATAATTTTCATCTTGTTATCCTATTTGAAAGCTCATAAAAGAGAGTCTTGCTTTTTATCGTGAACTCCGAACACCATAACCTTTTATAAGCAGAAGACAAAATTTGAGTAATGTCATTCTTTCCATTTATCTATCAATTCCTGTGCATCATAAATAAGCACGTTTTCGGCTTCCCACTCATCGATTTTTTTGCCTTTTTGCGCATTTACTTCATTAATAAATGCATTTAATATGTTAACCGCCGCGTTGTTTTTTCCTTTCTCATGCTGCTTAATAGCATTTTCTCCCTTTTTTTTCAGGCTATTGTATATACCTTTGTCTTTAATGTGATCGAACTGATAGCATAACTCAATGTCTATAATGAGTGTACTATCTACAACTATTTTTTTACAATATAAGTCATCAGATTGAACATCTGAGTAATAAAATTCAAAATTCTGAATCATATTTTTTGTGATTGGACCTTTATATTTGTAATTTACACCATTGTGATTTGGCGCATCAATAGATATATAAATCTCATAAGTTCCATCACGTATTCCAATTACATCGATTTTGTGTTCGCCGTTATTATCTGGAGATACGGGTGTATATATAAATTCGTGGCTGATGTCTTCATGAGGTTCTTCACCCGCTTCCGGAATATCTCCCACAGACATAAAAGCATAGCCAGCATTTGAAATTTCATCAATTTTCCGACCATATTGTGGATTTTCAGTATTACGTGGATCCCTCCCTGTTCTATTACCATATGGATCTGTAACAATATAATGGATAATATCGTTTGAATTAATCTGTATATATCCTTCAGATTGAGCGAAGACGATTGATGAAATAGAAAAAACTGTTGCTAAAAAATAAATATATTTATGCATATTTTACCTCACAAAGTTAATTACATTGTTTAATATTTTTGTAAATAATAAAACGATAGACTTTATTAGTATAAGCAGCAAGATCTTTCCGATTTTTATAACTTGGATCTAATATATTATAATTGTTTCCTACTTTTTCAGTAACCAGTATCCAATGATTTCTATATCCTGAATTAGGGTTAGCAACTTGTGCAATAACAATCCAACATTTTTTTAAATAATTATTAATTGAAGACAGATTTATTGTAGGACTAATTATTTTTCCTGTAGGATCTTTAGCTAAACCATCACCGATAAATTTATGATATATGATATTACTATTATGTGACAGACTATTTATTGAACCCCACTTAACCCTACTTCCATAAAATCCACTATTATTTTTCATCCATGTATTTAGGGTTCCGGGATTATAATCAACTCCCATAGTTTTTAAAGCCATAGCCATACAAGTCAGTGCACATCCCTTTCTTTTAATTTTGTAATATATAGGTAAATTATTAACAATTTCTTTAATATATTTATCATAATCATCGTTTTTCCACGGTTCGTCTCCCTGCAAGTAATAATGATAATTTAATTTACATTTAACATGAAGAGGATCATTCCCATTAATATTCGGCTTATTTTTATGAGTCACAGTAATAATAACTGTTCGTGGCTCACAATTAATCGGATTTTCCCCATCCGCTATATACTTAAGACCTCCCATCTTCGCAGAAGAATACAAAATATCATCAAAAGACTTGGCAATGCGATTATTCACGGAATCGTAAAAGCTGCCATGGGTAACTCCCGATTCATCTAAAGCAAAAGTTAGCTGTGTGTTGCCGGATATATGAGCATCA
>WJKD01000321.1 GCA_014729315.1 Promethearchaeota archaeon
CTATGAAAGTAAAACCTCAAAAGAATTAAAAACTCTTAGCGAAAACGATCTATCTCACCCACCTACTAATTTTGAGGTGATAGAAGCTTTAGAATATGTGAAACAATCTGAAGCCCTTACAAAAAAATTGAAAATGAAAGAAGCATCAAAGTTGTTACAAGAAGCTCTAAAAATTGTAAATAAATATAAGAAAAAAAACCTAGTTGTTTCTATACTTTTTAAACTCTCAAAAATCGCTTTAAAAACGAACCAAAAAAAATTAGCTGCTAATTACCTCCAAAATGCTTTGAACGGGGCGAAATCAGGCAGCGTGCCTTTAGAAATGATTTTAAAAATTCATTATCAATTGGGGAAATTATATTACGATCTATTAGATTTCACAAAATCATTAAAACATTTTATAATTCTTCAAAACTTTTTAGAAAAAGCAGCTGAAAACTATGAGAATGAGGAAATTTTAGGATTAACTTACCTTTTTAGAGCTCGCTTTTTTAAAAAAAACAAAAAACTTTCGCAAGCACTTCAGATATTAAAGTTAGCTTTATCAAACTTAAACCCAGAGAACGTCGAAAATAGGAAAATCGTCGTAGACTTGATATTAGAAATCTCGGATTATTTTATTCATTATCGCAAGAACACTAAAAACGCACGATATTATTTAGAAAGTTGCGAAGTATTATTATCGCAATCGAGTATTAGGGGGATAAACCAAACTTTCAAATGGCATAGATTAATGTCTGAGTATTACACTTCTTTGGCTAAGAATAGCGAAAAATTATTATATCATTTAAAGCAACAAAAAGCTATGCATCAAAAACTAGATCAAATTGGAGTTCTAAAAGCAATTACTGCTGAAAATAAGAATAAGAATGAATGAAAAAAATTATCTTTTGAACTTTGCGCGTTTAGCGCCAATACTATCGCTCTGTCCTCCAAATTTTCCCTTGATAAAGCGATTTTTATACAATTCTCGATATCGCATGCGGGGAGGTTTTTTAGGCGTTGCATTTACTCCCGTTCTTTCAACTCTCGGGGTTTGTTGACGAACTTTGCCAGCTTTTGTTAGAGATCCGTGTGAACCAGGAATGATAATCTACCTCTTATTTAATGTTTGTTTATTTAATTATTCTAATTGTATATAATAAATCACCTATCTTAAATTTTAGTATTATTCTTTCAAAAAGACTTAGGATTTATGTCTTTAAAACAAAGGTATTATTCAATTAGTTTTTTCCCACCGCTTTATATGACGAATATTGGACTCCCTTTTTTTTAAGAAAAAAAATAACCATTTCTATAATATTATAATAATTAGAAATATTGACATTAAATGAATGAGGAAAAGTTGAAGAACATCAAAATATCTAATGAAAAAGAAGAAAAAATATTTTTTGGAGAAAAACAGAAAAGATGCTTCGCATGTGGACAAGTTTTAGATATTGGAGTTGAAGAATGTCCGTATTGTAAGACAAAACAAAATATTGAGAAAAAATCCCGAACCGAGTAAATTTAGTTATTTCTAAATAGAGAACAAAAGCATTTTTTATTAGAACTTCATATCCTCGATAGCTGGTTTAAATTTATTCAATCAAAAAATAAGATATATAAATATTCTAAATAAATATCTCCTATACTCAAGAAAAACATAGGCTTTGAATTTGAATGCCAAATTATAAGAAGAAAACTTTAATAATCGTTTGGATTTTAATTTTCATCGTCGTTACGATATTTTCTGTGATCGGATCAATTTTATTCGCTAATTTTTGGTTTCTCTTTTTACCTCTGTCTTTGATTCTTATCGTAGCTTTTCAAGCAATGTCTGAGCAGTTTTGGACCCCAAAAAAGTATTGTCCTCGATGCCAGGCTCCTGTTACGATATACAGCGAATACTGTAGGAATTGCGGTCTTAAACTTATAAATAAATGTCCTAATTGTGGACATTATCAAGACGCAAAATTAAAGGAATGTTCTAATTGCGGATATAAGTATAGGCTTACGGAGATGGCAAGGCAGAAAGAGGACATAGATTATCAAGTTGATTATCAAGTTATTAAAAAGGGACAAAATCTACCCGAAAAAGCCAATTTTTGCCCTCATTGCGGTTCAACTCTGAAGAATCAGGATTATTCAAGAGGATGCCCCCACTGCGGCAAAAAGGTGGATTAATTCTATCTAATTTTATGATCATTCAAGCATAACCTTATTGATTATTTATTACAACTTTAGAAGATAATTCTGAATAAGCTTGAGATCTTCTTTTAGTAATTGAATCGGGGAAATAAAATGTAAACCCTATGCTTAAGATTGTTACAGAAATCCAATCAAAAAGAATTAAACTCAACGGGGCACCATGATATGCCAAATCGAAGAAATATGTACTAAATACCCACGTACAACAGAATATGTAATAATAAGGAAACCACTTCTGATAGAGCGTGAACCGTTTATTCCTAAATATGTAAATATCAACGATAAAAGGTAATAAATGGATATAATCCCAATAAAGATGGAATAAAACTATGTCTAATAATAAAATTGTACAAATAGGTATAAAAGAATAGATAAGAAAGTTATTGATATATGGATTCTCTCTATATAAAAACCAAGCTATTGAGATAGAAAAATACCATTGACTAATAGTTGCAATGACTACATTTCTATTTGGATCGCCGTGCTTAATGTTTGGACCAAACATCGCCACATCCAATGGTTGCCATGTCATCGGAAAGACGAACTGGTACAATAACGAAATAATAGACGCAATGGCAATTTGAATCATTGAAATTGACTGTAAACTAAGCTTTTCGATCTTCTTCAATTTCCATTCACTTTTTCAAACTCTAAAATTATATTTTACTTTTTTTTTGACCTTAAAATAACTTTTGTTGAATTAGTTTTTTACATGGTGAGTAAGGAAGTTTAAATTTCGTTTTGCAAAGGCTCCAAAGCTATTTCTTTTTTCCGCAAATTTCGGCTTTGTTTTCTCATTTTAGAAAGCACGCTATCAGGAAATCCAAAAGAAATCAACACACAAAGAGAAGTTATAACTGACCAATTAAAAAAAAAGACCAACAACGGGGCTCCAAAATAGGCTAAATCTAATAAGTAGACCGCAAAATACCAGAAAGAACACCCAACTAAGTAAAATGGTAACCACTTTTGAAATAGGGTATCACGTTTTTTAGCTAGCAAATATACATCTACTACTAAGGGAGTAAGGTGAATAAAATCCCAGAACAATTGATAAACAAAAAATTCGATGAAAACAATCATAGTTAAGGAAACTATCGAATATATAAGAAAGTTATTTATGTATGGGTTTTCTCGATAAATTAACCACGCAATTGAAAGAGAAAAATACCATTGACTAATTGTAGCGATAACCATATTCGTGTTTGAATCTTCGTGTGTGATCTCTGGACCATACATTGCTACATCCAACGGTTGCCATGTCATTGGAAAAACGAATTGAAATAAAATAGAGATTGAAGTTGCAATAGCAAGTTGGATTAATGTTATTGTTATAATGTGTAAATTCTTAAATATTTTCAATAAAATCTTAACCCCATTAAATTCAAAATTTTAAAATCTTTTTTAACCTTTCAATTCCATAGAAAACTCTTATTTTTGAAAATTGCGTATAAGTTTTTAGGTTTATGGTAATTTATTTGTATTGTTTATTTGATGTGAAGCTTAAAGTTATCATTCGATTGATTTCCTAATGTTTGAAAAAGTAAAAGAGTCTCTCAAGAAACATACTGAAAAGGTTATTATTATGGTGTGTGCTTATATCTCATCTTTAATTAAACTCAAATAATATGAAAATTTAAATATTTTATATCTATAAAAAGTCAATTTATCACATATGATACCCTGGGGACGTGGCGAAGCTCGGTATCGCGGCAGGCTCCAGATCCCATTGGCATTACGGAAGCCGGAGATACCTGTTGGTCAGGGGTTCAAATCCCTTCGTCCCCACTTTTATCTTTCTATTAAGCTAGGATACCGAAGATTTTAAAAATTAAAATATTCAAGCACACTCAACCTATTATCAAAAATTTGGCTTGAATAACTCCATAAAAATGTATAAAATTGATGAGAACAATATTATTATAAAATAAGTCTAATATCATGGTTAATAAGAAATTTTATAGGAAAAAGGAATTGGACGATCTGATCGCTCTTATATATGCAGATACACGAATAAAAATATCAAAAAAAGAGCTTTTAGAAACAATTTTTGAGTTAGGCATACAAGATTATCATGCGTTCCTGAAAAAAATTCAAACTAAAAACGAATCTAATTCAAAAGATTTAAGAAAAGATTTAAGAAAAGAATTTATTCAAAAATTTTCGGGAATTATTTCCGTCTCAAATCCAGATAAGATTAATCCAAAATCTATATGGGAAAATAAACTGTAAGATTAACTAATTTATTAATTATTAATTTATTAGATACGAACTTTATTTGGGTTTGAATCTATTTTTAAGATTTATAGGTAATCTTAGAAAAACTGATCAATCTTTCAATTTTCATTATATTCAATTTATCAACAATCTTGGATTGTTTTAAATGAAATCATCCCATTTTTTAGGTTTACGATTTAATTGCATCACTGAGATAATCACTATCTCGTTCTTTTTAACTTGATAGATTATTCCATAGGGAAAGCGTTGAGTTAAGCATCTTCGGCAGTGTTGAGATATTTTTGTCCATGCTTTGGGAAATTGGAGAATTCTTTGAATTGTTGAATAAACTTCTCCTGAAAATATTGAACCTAGACCATAATTGATATTCTCATAATAATCGATCGCTTCTTGTAGTTCCTTAACGGCAATAGGGTGAAAGGTGAAGTTCATTTTTTAAAACGCTTTCGGATTTTGTCAAAGACAATATCACCCGAAATTGTCTCAATTTTACCTGATTCAATTTCAGTGATACGCCTTTCTACTTCATTAGCCCATAATTCGTCAATTTCTTTTTGGATAGGAACATTAAGACTTTTAATTAATTTATCGATTAATTTAGTCCGAAGATTTGAAGGAAGAGACAAGACTTCTTGAAGTAATTTTTTGTTTATTTCAGTCATATTATTCCTTTCTGTGAAAATTCAATTAAATAAAATAAATTTAAACATTAATAATTTTTGATAATCGTTATCTAAAAGAATCTAAATAACTATTTCAGATTTATACCAAGATCTGATTTATATTCAGTTAGATCCACCGTTTTATGAATAAAATGAACCAAAAAGAAGGTTCTAAGCGAAAATTAAAACTGCCTAAAAATGCCATTATTGATTTGGCATTGGTAAATTTAAGGATGATAATTAGTTTTTTATCCATTCTATGTATTTTTTCTGAATTATAGATTATTTAATCGTTATTGATTTGTAAATAATTGAATTATAATTCAAGAGGGCGCTTTATTCATTATCTGAAAACAGAAAACATAAATAAAAAAACAAATCCCTTCAAATACCTTCGTCCCCACTTTTTTATATGCTTCTCACTGGGATTCAATTCAATTTTTTATAATAGCACTAAATTTATTTGGTGATCAAGTCACTTGGTGATTATGGCCACTATAAGATTTGATAAACAAGATGAACTGGATGAACTTATTGCTCGTATATATCTTGACACACAAAAGAAATTATCAAAAAAAGAGCTTTTAGAAATCATTTTCGAATTAGGTATAAAAGATTATCACGCACTCTTGAAAAAAATTCAAACTAAAGATGAATCTAATTCAAAAGATTTAAGAGAAGAATTTATTAATAAATTTTCAGGAATCATTTCCGTATCAAATCCAGACGATATCAATCCAAAATCCATTTGGGAGAAAAAAGTTGAGGATTAAGATGACAATTTACTTTGTAGATACAAATACTTTATGGTGGTATTTGGTCAGGAATTCAAAAAATCATCATCAAGTTAAAACCTACCTCGATAGACTTATAAGTGACACTCAAAATTCATTTGTCTTTAACGAATTTGTCATGATTGAATTATTCCACTTATTAATAAAAAGAAAAGGAAAGCAAGGTTTTAACGTCTCATCATCAATATTAAATGGAAATTAGCCGTTTTTCAAGATCAAATATGATTTACTTCAGATCTCTGATTTAGATGGAGTTTTAACTATTTTATACAAGTTTGGAACTAATAGTTCACTTGGTGGGAGAGATTCGACTATAATTTACTCGATGAAAATTCATAAAATTGAAAATCTTATAACTAATGATAAGGGATTTGAGGATATTAATTCAATCATTGTTCACAATCCGCTTTCTCTTAATTTATAATTTGATTTGTCATGAGATTTTAACTAGAATAAGAAATGAAATTTTGAGGGCTATATTTTTATTCAATACGAAGCGAGAAAACCAAATCTTATTTTCGAGTATATTTCTCCAGAAAATTTCAAACAAAGTTCAAGATTGATCTTTTCATAGTAATCGATCTCTTCTTGTAGTTCCTCAACAGCAATGGGGTAAAAATAAATTTAATTTTTTGTTCCACTTTCAGATTTTTTAAAAGACGATTTCACCCGAAATTGTCGTAAATTTACCCGCTTCAATTTATGTATTAGAATAAATAATACACAAAATTATATTTGGAAATATTAATCTAAGAATGCCTTCGCAGATTTATCATTAGCATGTTTAGGAATAAGTATTACTTGTACATTCGTTCTATGTCTTTTTTCGGATTGATAGATTAATCAAATATTATTGCATTGTAAATAATTGAATTATTATTCAAGAAACATTATCTTATTTTCTGAAAACAGAAAACATAAATAAAGAAACAACCCACATTATAGTATTAATCGACTCAATCGTTATTTGGATAATGTATAAGATCGAAAAAATTGGTGAGAATGTCTTTTATTGTAAAGGATTAGGCAATTTTCCACCTTCTGTCGCTAAACGATTTTCCGAAGAGTTTCTTGGTATCATCGAAGAATTAGAAAATTATTCCGTGATAATCGATACACTTTCGATGGATTTTTTAAAATTAGATTCACTTGAAATCCTTCTTGATTTGTTGGAGAAAAGTAAAAGCAGATTAGTCCGATCGGCGTTTATAATTTCTAATAATCCACCCTTAAGTAAAGAAATAAAATATCTTTTAGAAAATTCGTATACTCTAAAAAGAAAGATCGTTGAAAATTACGATGACGCTAAAAAATGGGTTGAGATCGACGAGATTATTATTCAACGGGACTAGCTTGAGTTTTTGTGTTTTAATATCTTATTAAGCCTTAAAAAGGAAAAAAGATCTATGAAAATATCGATTTTCTAATTTTTTTTGAAATAATTAATAGAATAAAGATACAAGAATAGAAGATATGATAAAAAAAATAAGAATTTGTTAAAAATTTTTAATTTCAATAGGCTATTTCTTAGTTTTTAGGGTAGCGTTACAATATCTACAATGTTTGCTATTCTCCTCGTTAACCTCCCCGCACTCGTCGCACTCAATCCCATCGCTAAACCTTTTTCCTAAGACTAATTTTTCGCCGCATTTTTCGCAGAAATTCCCGCCTAACGCAGTTTTAACCCCGCATTTAGGGCACTTCATCAAGTTGTCTAAGACCATTTGTACGGGTGATTTCTTCTTTTTCTGATATATGGAAACGATGATGAGCGTGATCAGCGCCGCAATCGCAAAGGGAACGATAATTAAAATTCCTTGGGTTGCGTAAACGTTTAAATCACTTGCAAAGATAATAGTTACTCCAATCAAGGCGATAAAGATAAACCCTTTTTTACCAATATTGTTCACCGTGGTCGATATCGCTTTTTCTCGTCGTTCGATAATCGTCAAAGGATTCTCGTTTTTGACTTCTGCTTTTTGCAGCTCTTCCGCTTGGTTTGAAACTTGTCTAAGTGTCGACCAGGTTAATAGCAATATAGACGAAAAGAAGGTTGTCGCAACTGTCGTTAACGCTCGAGGGATTATAAATCCACTTATATCGTAAGATTGTTGATTCACCCGCACTCTCCACCACGCAATTGTTTCTCCTGTTAAAAATATCGCTAGAATAAAGATAAATATTGATAAACTCACTCCGATAAGAATTAATTTGTCTTTTCTAGCGACTTCTGTTTCTCCCGATCTCAAAAATTTTTCTACTTGTTTAGCTGAGAGAAAAACCCATAAGAAGATCGAGACCAAGAAAGCTCCGCCAAAAAATACCATCGCAACTTCTGTGGCTTGGAGAAAGAAAAATATCAGCGCTAATACCGTAAATGCGATGATTCCTACGAATGTAATGGCTAATATAATTAATGACTTACCTTTAATTTCCGCCATACCAAAGAGATTGATTGATTTGTCGTCGACGCTCATTTTTTACCCACACCTTTCGTCTTTTTATTATTCATAGATTTCTTTAACGCTGTGTAAATCTCCTGTTCGGGACTTTTTCGGCTCATAATAAACGCGTATCCTACTCCAGAAACTACTCCTCCAATTAGCGAAGCTACAAGAATTGCCGTTTGTTGTGTTGGATTCATCTCCCATA
>WJKD01000322.1 GCA_014729315.1 Promethearchaeota archaeon
ACGATATTGTCCTCTAAAAGAAGAGGAACTCGCATGCGCTCAATGTTATCCTTGCAAAATTATGTCGGGAGTTGGGGGGGCTGGGGCGTATTCTTCTGGGATACTCAATCTTAATAAAAAGATTGGAGGGGACTTGGAAAAACTCTGCGATGCGATTGATTTAAACGCCGACGAGGTTATCCAAGAAATTGATAATTTTTTTGTTTTGAACGACGCACCCAATAAAATTTTTAATCCATATCAAAATAAACAAAAACTAAAAGACTTAAGGCGTAAATGTGCTGCCGTGGATGTTCGATTCATTCCGATTAAACAGAGACTGCTCGGTTCTAAAAACACGCCTAAAGTTATCAAATCTATTACTCATTTTTTACAAACCAATTATAACATAGAAATTATTCCGGACACTAAAGTACTATCCTTTGATGAAACCAAGACTTTGAAGTTTGAAAATGGGGAAGAAGAGACATTTGACTATTTATTAATTGCTCCTGGAAGATGGGGCATGGTTTGGTTAACAAAAGTGTGTGAGAAGCTAGGAATCCAGACTTTTTACGAGCCTTTGGACATCGGTGTTCGAGTCGAAGTTCCGGCAATAATTATGGACGAAGTTTGTCGTATTCAACGAGATCCAAAGTTCCACATAATCTCCCCTACTTACAACGACTTCTTACGGACTTTTTGCGTAAACCATAAAGGATATGTGGTCAAAGAAACCTACGAAGGAAAGATAGCAGGTGTCAACGGGCATCAGATAACTACGGACGGAAAATCTGAAAATTCAAACTTTGCGTTTTTAATAAGACAGAAACTTACTCAACCCCTTGAAGATACGACTGAATATGGTTGTTCAATCTCCAAACAAACTTCAATACTCGGTGGATATAAACCTCTCGTGCAAACGCTAGGCGACTTAAAAGGTGGACACAGATCAAGACAATCGTTAATTGAGAGGAATCCTGTACAACCAACACTAAAAGACGCAACACCTGGCGATATTGCTATGGCTTATCCTTATCGGTTCATTACTGACATTATTGAAGGACTAAATATCCTCGACAAAGTAATTCCTGGCGTAAACAATAATAGTACACTAATTTACGCTCCTGAATTCAAAAGAAGCGCAAAGAGAATTAATACCAACGAATATCTTGAGTCCAAAAAGATTAATAATCTGTTTTTTGCAGGTGATGGTGCGGGAATTTCGAGAGGTATTGTGGGAGCCGCAGTGACTGGAATTATTGCGGCTAAAGGAATTGTCAAGAATATTAAGAACTTAGATTAAATCGTTCCTATCCATGTTAATTTTATTTATATACTTAGATTAGGTTTAGTTTGAAAAGTAAAAAGTAAAAGGGAATACGAAGTCCGGACAAATTATTTAAAAAAAGGGAGAGAATTAAACTCGTTAGAGTTTAATAGAGGGCGAAATCCAATGTATAGTCCAGATATCGTAATCAATTTCCCTTCCTTAATAGTAGTATAATCGTAATTTTTTAAAAAGATTGGTTTTCACTATCTATTATGTTCGCTTATCAAGAACAATTATTTTAAAATAATTATTCATAAAGAGGAAACACGAATGTACAAATCATCCTCAAATTTTTAACTCTAATTAAAGTCTTCTTTACCTTTTAGAACTCAAGATAAATTATTACAACAAATCAATTCAAGAAAATAAATATTTTATTGAAATGTGACAGAAATTAAATTTGAAAATAAGTTTTACAAAAGATCTTTAATCCTGATCTTTTGTCCATCTTCTGCAGCGATAATGTTTTTAATTTGGGTTTGTTCCCTAAACTTTTTAACTTGGCTTGGCACAAGATTTTTCTGAGAGCGAGGGCCGTCCATATAGGAACCAAAGTGGGTAATTATTAGTGCTTTAAGGGAAGGATTTATCATGTTTAAATATGGAATTACTTCGTCGGTACATAAATGTCGTTTACAGGTCACAGAATCAGGCCGCAATAAATGCAAAACCAACACATCAACTCCCGAAAATTGCTCGGAAAATCCGTTAAATACCGCAGTGTCACTGGAAAATGCGAGCGAATAATTTCCAAGATTAAAACGGACTCCAAATCCTTCAACTTGCGAATGAACCACTTTAGTTCCCACGATCTTAATGTCCTTATAGTTAAGTACTTGTTCGGAGCGAAAAGGAACAATATTTTCTAACATATTAAGATGATACTTTGAAATAAAGGGCAGAACATCATTGGTAGTTAAGAGCGTCCCCTTTCTATAATAATTATAATGCCTATCGTGTAAACTCAATCTAGACGCTTCAATAATAGCAGCAGCGTCGTTAAAATGATCGATATGAACATGGGTCACGATAAATAATTCGGTTTTGGTTGGATCCTCGCTATATTGATTGATTCGAACGAGCGCGCCGGGTCCAGGATCGATGTGAGCTTGAATTCCGTTAAACTTATACAAAACGCCTCCTGTTGCTCTATGTTGAGTACGTATATGATGCCTTCCACCGCCAGTTCCAAGAAAAACTAGTTCGTCTTCCATCTGTCAGATAAATAAATTTATTCTAATTCAAAAGGATTGCTACTATCGTTTATTCGAATTTAGTTAATATAAGACTGTAGGGTAGAAATTGATTGAACAAAAATTTAAGAACTTCTTCTTAATCTGTCAAATCCTTTAAAACTAACTCGTCTATTTCTTTTAGCTGTTTTTTAATTTCTTTGAAGATTATTTTTTGTAATTTAAATTTTGATGGAAGTTGGGATTTATTTCTATTTATCTCTGATATCTTCTTTTTTACGATGATTTCTGATTCCTTGCCTAAATCTGCCAATTTTTGATGAGTTTTTTTAAGAGGATTGAATCTTCTTATGTCAGTTTCGAAAGGAAGTTTAAATATATGTCTTGAACTCTTTTTAATTTTTATTTGGTTTTCTATAATTGAGGAATTTAATACGGCTGATAAATAATATGCTTCCTTTAAGTTATCTGTATCAAAGAAACTTAGATCTCCAGTAATAAGATACTCTCCTTGGATTACTGCGGAATTCAGCGTTGAACCTGAATTATTGTATACTACTTTTATAGGGGCTTTTTGTCGATCGTTAATGAGTTTGGACCAACGATTTAAGTTCTCCATAAGAGAATCGTGCTTCGTTGTAGCTTTTTTATTGGTCATGTATATTTCATTAATTTTAAGGTAAAAGCGTTGAGCGTGGGGTCTTAATTCATTAAACTGGAAGCTTAAATCTCGTTTATTAAGCGGCAAAAATACGTAATAATAATCGTATACGTAAAATTTGAGAAGTTCGGTACTTTTGATCACCTTGAAGATGTATTGACC
>WJKD01000323.1 GCA_014729315.1 Promethearchaeota archaeon
TCCTAATATTATTCGTACTAATGAATGATTTGATTTTTAATAAAGAAACAATTATTTGAACTTGAACTAAAACTGGTTTAATTTTATTCGTATAATTCCTTAAAATAATATAATAAGATGGTTGATAAAGAGAAATTAACTGCCTTTGATACTAGGCATTATCCCGTTAGACCTCACATTGGAGTAGGAGTAATGATGGTGAGAGAAGAAAAATTACTCCTTGTAAAAAGAAAATATCATCCTGACAAAGGATATTGGAGTATTCCAGGAGGTCATCTGGATTTGGGAGAACGGGTTCAAGATGCCGCAGTAAGAGAAGCGTTCGAAGAAACGGGATTTAAAACGAGGGTGACAAAATTAGCGGGGATTATTGATAAAGTTATGTTCGACAAAGATGGAGAAGTCGAATATCACTATGTCTTGATTAATTATTTTGTAGAGCAAATAGAAGGGAGCAAGGATCAACCCCCAGTAGCAAACGACGATGCTTTGGATGCGAGATTTGTTCCCTTTGAGGAGTTAAAGAAATATAGATTGTCGGATTCTTTAATTGAACTTTTGAAACAGTTAAAGATTGGTTTTAAATAATCTCTTATAAATCACGAAAAAGAATTTCAATAGATGAAATCAATTAGAGGATTTAGTAAATAATACATTTTTTTGGATTTTACACTTCTTCCTCAGCTTCTCCCATCGAACTTTATCATTAAAGGCCACTGAATCGACCCTATGCATATATGCTTCATACCCATATTCATTAATAAATAAATCAATAATCTCTTTTGAACTATTGGGCTTTAACTCAATAATAAAGTCAATAGAACAGTTCTTATTTAACCAGGAACTAATCCCCTTTAATACTTGAGATTCGTATCTTTCCGCATCTATTTTAATTACTTTTATTTTATTTAATGGAACTTGTATTAATTCATCTAGTCTGACTTGTGTAACTTTAATTGTTTTCACTATTCCAGGGATCAAAGATAGCCAAGATATCACTCGATTGTAGGATCCTCCAAGCATATTAGCGTACTTAATATCGTGAAATACAACATCCTTTTTCACATCCCCAGCAGCAACTTCACAAACAATAATATTGTTTAGATTATTTTCAGATATGTTTGTTTTAAGCATTGAAATATTTCTTGGAAGAGGTTCAATGGCGTATACCTTCCCTTCTGATCCGACAATCTTTCCAGCTAGGATACTAAACACACCTTCATTTGCTCCAACATCAATGAAAATATCTCCTTTCATTAATTTGGTTTTTAGGTACCATATTATTGAGGGTTCATATCGTTTGTTTAGATATAATGTCTTACAAAGAGTACTATTTACTGAATCACCACAGTATACAACCCCTTCCTTGGTAGTGATTCTAAAAGAACGCTTCATTCCGAAAGTAATTAGAACAAACTTTAAAGCAAATTTAATAATATTGATTATGTTAGTAAAAGATGTCATTTGTGTTTTGACAGAATAATATAACTAAAAAATATATAAAATATGATTTTATAATAAAAAAAGGAAGGATTGTATATTATCCTACTTTAAAAATATTTTTTTGATCCAGTTAGGTAATACAAAACCTATATAAAATTCTATGGCAGCAGAAATAACTAATAATCTAATCAAAATCAGAGATATAATATTTACTGCTAAATATCCGTCCACAATAGTGCCTATTGTAAAAGAAATAAATGCGATTACCAGAAATATTCCTTTTAATTTAAGTTGGGGTTTTTCTGATTTTATAGATTCTCGAGCAAATATAATTCCAGTAATAAAAAAAACGATTAAAAGAATTAAAGCAAAACCGATAATTAAGAAATTGTACTCCGCGTTAAAAGGTCCTTCTAATACTCCAATTTGACTAGAATCAACAAAGAGAAGATATAAAAAAACAATTTCGTATATACCTGCTAATATGGAATAGGTTATTATTACTATTGTTCGCTTCTCCTCATATAAAAACTCGAAAAAAGCAAAGAACCAAATAAGACCAACAAAAGGAAGGATAGCCATTCCCAGAAAAAAATAGAGTTCTGGAGAAAGGCCTTTTCCAGTAATAAGTATCGAAATAAAGGCAGCTGCAGAGGAATACCAAGGACTTACAATACCTATCCATGTCAGTCCAACAAATATAAAAGCTTTTAATTTATATTTACGATAAATTGAAGCAATTTTTAAACCAACAATCAAAGAAATACTCACAATAATTAAGCCAAATAGTCCCGAAATAAACTCAAATGGTGTTAACTGCATCATTAAACTCCCTAAATATTTGGAAATATTATATTTAATATCAGCATAATTCTATATAATAATTCTTTTTTTCAAGCAAAGTTGGACTTTTAAAAATTTTTAAAAGAAAAAAAAACATTTTGTCCTAGGCTTTTACTTTTTATTAAACAAAAAATTATAATTCAAACATTATTATCTTGTTATAGATATTTAACTATCTTAAATGAAATAATATTATCACTAAAAGGTCTTTATAATTGGCTACACTAATGAAAACTGCTCGTCAAGGGAAAACCACCAAAGAAATGGAGGTTGTTGCCAAAAACGAGCGAGTAGATCTAGAATTTATTAGACGAGGTATCGCAAAAGGAAGAATTATAATTCCAAAATCTAATAGGAGAGAACTAGAACCTCCTATTGGGATTGGAAAAGGATTGTTTGTAAAGATTAACGCAAATATTGGGTCCTCTAAAAAAGTGTGCAATATCGAAAACGAATTGGAAAAAGCCAAGATTGCTGTAAAGTTCGGCGCTGACACAGTGATGGACTTGAGTACTGGTGTCACAGAAACTGATGTGAAAGAAATAAGAAAAAATATACTTCGAGAAATAAAGGTTCCCTTGGGGACGGTTCCTATATACCAGTCGGCGCTAAGGGCAATCGAAAATAAAGGGGCAATCATACATTTTGACGAGGATGATTTGTTTAATGTTGTTGAAGAACAAGCTAAAGAGGGAGTAGACTTTTTTACAATACATGTAGGCGTAACCAAAGATATTGTGAATCATCTTGTTGATCACCCGAGAACTATGGGTATTGTATCGAGGGGAGGGACGTTTCTAGCTGCTTGGATTTTACACAACGATATGGAAAATCCTTTTAATGAAAGGTACGATTATCTTTTGGAAATGGCAAAAGAATACGATTTTACACTCTCATTAGGAGATGGAATGCGTCCTGGTGGATTATTTGATTCGACTGATTATGCTCAAATTCAAGAATTACTTGAGATCTCTAAATTGGTTAAAAGAGCGTGGGAGCAAGATATTCAGGTTATGGTAGAAGGCCCTGGACATATACCAGCAAATGAGATAGAGAGAAATATTAAGATTCAAAAATCACTATGTAAAGAGGCACCATTTTATGTACTAGGACCTTTAGTCACGGATATTGCTCCCGGTTATGATGAATTGGTTAGTGCTATCGGTGGAACTATTGCAGGTTTAGCGGGCGCGGATTACTTATGTTATGTTACTCCTTCCGAGCATTTAGGATTACCTGACAAAAATGAAGTTAAGAGGGGTGTCATCGCTTCAAAAATCGCTGCGCACGCGGTAAACATAGCCCGATATGGAAAGAAGGCTTCTATTAAAGATTACAAAATGGACATCGCTCGGAAAAATCTGAACTGGATGGAAATGATTAACCTCGCAATTGATCCAGAAAAAGCAAAAGAAATTCATTTTAGGGATGGAAGTACGGAATTGGACGAGGTTTGCTCCATGTGTGGGGATTTTTGTGCGATTAAGCTCTTAAAGGACGCGTTAGAACAGAAAAAGAAATAAGATTTTCTTCGGATTCCAATTCGTATCTTATAGTTGTTATTATTGAGGGTAACTCTCTCATTGATTTAGTTTCGTTTGAGTTTTCACTCCTAAAGCATTAGGACAGAGCTTGCGACATAAATAACATTTTTTTAGATTATATCCCTTTTCGGTTTTGTAATTAGACAATGGTCGACAAAGTTTTTGGTTTACAGTTTTTCCATCTAAAGCCATTTGGGGGCAATTTTCTAAGCATATTCGACATTCATCGATACAACCTTCGTATTGAGCTATAGGATCTTCTTCTACTCTTTGGTTTATAAGAATCGCTCCAAGCTGGATCATGTTACCATATTTTTCATTGATAAGTAGTGTATTTTTTCCCATGACACCTAATCCTGCGTTGTATCCTGCGTGTTTCAAAGATAAAATAGCCCTACCATATTTTTTGGCAGGTAGCCAATATTCGTATGGATCGTCAGAAGGAATAGGGACGCATGTGATTTTTAACTTTTCAAATAACCTTGTAATCTCCATAGTTAAAAAATCAATCTCTTGAGTAATTAAATCGTTAACATGGGTATATGGTACGCAACTATTAGAAAATAGGGATCCATGAGGAACTTTTTTTGCAAAAACAACGACCGTTTTGCATTCTTTAAAAATATCAATTGGACGGAATCCCTCTGGAGCATTCTCAAATCGCCCAATAGGAGCAAAACCACATAAATCGGCACCTAATTTAAGTATTTTATTTCTTAGTTTTTCTCTCTCTATCATAATTAGATAAGATTGTTTTTATTGAATTAATAATAATCAAATATTTAATTCAAGAGCTTTCCCATGGTTTTTAATTTTTTAATAATGTCTTTAGAATTTTTTCCAAATAGCCTTATCATCGGTTCCTTTCCTTTAGCTCCATTGTCCCAAATGATGTCGGGAATGACCCTCTCGCCCGTTTTATTAATATATTCCTCAATAAGAAACTGCATCGTGGAGTGTTCTTTTTTCTTTACCGCGTTAGGTTGTCTTTCTCTAACAAACTCGTAGAGTTTTAAGTCTGTTTCCTTTTCAATTTTTTCTATAAGTGAAGGTTTGTATTTTAGGTTAATTACGATATTTATCGAACTATCGAATTGTTTTGCAGTAAGAATAAGTCTCGCAGTGTGATCTGACACATTGAATTTGATATTTCCCGACGCTTGAGGATATCCGTTTATAATTGTAATTCTACCCTCAATTCCCGCAATCTCGTCTTTTTTGGATGCATTTGGCAGAGAACAAGATATATTAGTTCTGACTTCAGGGATTAATTTCGAAAAGATCTTTTCGCTGGAAAAAAAGTTGTATATTCGTTTGATCTCGTTTATGACTTTCATTTTCTGCTCAGAAACGGTCAGATCGATGACCTTTCCTTCGTCTGATAATCTTAAGATATGTTGAAATTTCTCGTTAAAAAATTCCTCCGCTAGATCAATTGCTTTTTCAAGTGAATTTCCTCTGGACAAAAAGGCTGCTATCGAGGAAGAAAAAACGCATCCCGTTCCATGGACGTTTCCGTCAATATTTAACTTCTTTTTTTTGTATAATTGATGTTTTAGATTAAAATTATCTCCTTCTTTTTTGTACATAACGAGTGCATCGACCAGTGTTTGCTCGTCAATAGGTCCCGATTTAATTAATACGGCTTTCTCTTGTCGAATCTCTGATATACTATCTGAATTTTCGTTCATTTTATCTAAGATGACTTCACCAGCCCTAATGATATCGTCCACATCGCAAAATCCATCCACAAGAATCTTTTTGTGGGAATATATTTCTGCTTCGTAAACATTTGGAGTTAACACGACTACATTTGGAATTAATTTTTTTTCGACGATAGATTCCATATTTTCAGTTGAAAGTCTCTTACCAGCGCTCGACAAGGTTACAGGATCAGTTATAACCTTCAAATTATATTTTTTTACGTATCTTAATAACATCGAAAGAATCTTCTCGTTCGGAATCATTCCCGTTTTGACATATTCAACTGGATAATTTTCCAAAATAGGTTCTAATTGATTTTTCATTTCCTCTTCGCTTACAGCTGTATATCCGTAAAAATCAGTAGCTGTTTGATATGTTAATGCAGTAATAACTGAAAGGGGATGAACTCCGCAATTATCAAATGTTCTTATGTCTGCTTGAACCCCCGCTCCAGACGAAGGATCTGACCCAGCAATAGTTAAACAATAATGGACCATAAATTAAATAATGTGATGCACTCAATAAAGTATTTCATGAATACATTAAAACTTACAAACAACAAAATTTTGGACTTATGAAATTGATTTTGGACGCAAATATTATTAAAAATCAAAATTAGTATGAAACCTTGATAAAATTAATACCTAGGAATTTAATTTTAAAATAAATTTAAAATCCATTATTTAGATCATAATTATACCGAAAAAACTAAAAAAATGTCTTGAAGCTAATGGCTGATAAAAAATTAATAGATTTACTTGAAAAAGGAAATAAGGCAGTAAAAAAAGGTAAACTAAAAAAAGCACTTAAATATTACGAAGAAAGCGTAGAAGAAAATCCCAACTTCTACGAAGGTTGGTATTCTATGGTGTGGGTTAATGTAGATTTAGGTAAAATCGAAGATGCGATTAAATGTCTGGAAAATGTTGTCGAAATTAAACCAAATACAGCCCAACATTACCGTGACTTAGGCCTTCTTTACGCGAAACTAAAAGATTTCGACAAAGCTATAGAGTTAGTTGAGAAAGCAACGAATCTGAATCCTGACGATGATTATGCTTGGTTTCAACTTGGAAATTTACATATAAACAAAGACGACAAAATTAGTGCTATGATGGCTTGGAGTCAAGCAATTAAGGTAAATCCCGAACATAAGGAAGCGTGGGAAAGCTTAGGGCTTATTAACGCACAATCGGGCAATATTGAGCAATCTCTCGATTGCTATGAAAGAGCCTTAGAACTAGCTCCCGACGATGAGGTAGTTCAAAAAAACATAGAATTTCTTAAAAGTAAGTTATAAATTTAATTACTCTCTTTTTTGCTAAATATTTTAACCATTAAATCTTACTTGGCTCTATCAAAAGCCCATTTTGCTTTTTCCTCTAACCCTAACTCTTGATAGGATTTTCCTAGAAACAAAAAAGCTTCAGGAAAATCAAACTTTTCTTTAACAAGCTTAAATAGATGTCCAATTGCCATATCATATCTTCCTTTCAAATAGA
>WJKD01000324.1 GCA_014729315.1 Promethearchaeota archaeon
CTATGAAAGGGGTAAAATTTAAAATTGGGCATAAAAGACCTCATTGGAAGACTTTCAGCTATAATTACCCAGAACAGACTTCTTATAAACAAAAAATCATTAAGATTTTAGAAGACATTTTAAGTAAGCTAAAAGAGGATAATAACATAAGCGAAAAAAAGGGTAAAATTAAGTATTTAAATGCGTTTTGAGAAAATCCCACATAATTTCTCTAAGTTCCTTGCTAGAGTCGATCTGTAGGCTGTGCCCTCCTCCTTTTATAATTTTTAAGGTGGAATTTGAAATGTTTTTGTGTAAAAATTTAGAATGATTCAATCCGGGAATGATGCGATCCTTATCACCTACAACGATTAAGGTCGGTTGGTTTATTCGGTTCAAATCGTTTCTTGTATCGTGAGCGCTCGTTGCTACTCCTTGGTTAATAAAATCTTGTAATGTTGTAGCGTCTTCAATAAATTGATCTCTTAAAATTTCGTATAATTCCTTATTTCCTTTTAGTATTTTCCGAAATTTTCTTCCGTATTGTGCCGGGATTCTTGTTTGAAACTTTTGTTCTATGGTCATATTATCCATGAGTTTTTGCGATTCTATTATTGGTTTGGCATCGTAATTTGCAGATGTGGCAATTAAGATAAGCGTCTTCACTTTTTTAGGATATTTTAAAGTAAAGTTTTGGGCAATCATTCCCCCCATACTTATTCCACATAAATGAATTTTTTCGGTAATTTCTAAATGCTGCAATAATTTGTAAATGTCTTGAACAAATAATTCCATTCTATAGGGATAATTTGGCCTTGAGGACTTACCAGTTCCTCTGTTGTCCAATGCAATGACCTTCATTTTTTCTTTTAGAAAAGGAATCAAAAAGTTCCAACTTGTCAATTGGCTACCTAAACCGCATATCAGTACAAGTGGTTTTCCTTCTCCCTTACATATGTAATATGTTTCAATATCGTCGTGTTTGAAAAATGACATACTCGAAGATTATTATTTTTTTTTTTATATTTCGTTAAATGGACTATCATCTCATCCAATATTAAGATTTAAAATTCGAGATTTTTTTTAATTCTAATCAATGATTTATTATTAGAAACAGCACAATATAAATAGAAGCGTAATTAACTAATTTATAGAAAAATTTCGTAAGTAATAAAGAGTATTTTTTCGTTTGTGTTAAAAATGTTAAAAACAAATATAAGTTCTGGAAGAATAGCTAAGTTAAAAAATAAGTTATTGTCGAGCCCATACGAGTTATGCGTTGAACGATTAAGATATTATACCCAAGCCTATAGAAAATACCAAGAAGAATCCGAAATAATTAAGCGCGCGAAAGCATTTGAACATACAATTAATAACATGACAATTTTTATTAGGGATGATGAACTCCTCGTTGGAAACGAAACGAGCAAGAGCCTCGGAGAAAAAATTAACCTTGACTTACAAAGATACAATGTCAATTTAGGAAAGAAAAGTAATATCAGAAAACTAAAAAAAAGACCATTACAACCTTTCAAGATCAGCGACGAAGAAGTAGACGAATTACTAGAACTCATCCCCTTTTGGAAAGACAAGTCATTAATAGGAGCTAGAATATATAAAAGATTGTGTGAAGAGAACCTTATCAACGAGTCCGGCAAATTAGCTGCTTTAGCACCAAACATAGCGGTTCAAATAGGAACTACTGAAGGGCACTTGTCTATGGGATACGAAAAATTACTCGAAAAAGGTTACACCGGAATTATAAAAGAGGCAAATTCGTACCAGAAGAAGTTGGATTTGAATGATCCGAGGGATTCCGAAAAAAATGATTTCTACAACGCAGTAAAAATTTATTATAGCGCTGCGATAGCGTTCTCCAAGCGTTTTTCTAACTTAGCAGAGGAATTAGCAGATCAAGAGGATAATACCCTTCGTAAAAAAGAATTAAAGGCAATTTCAGTTATGATGCTGAAATTTACTAAAAAGCCTCCCGACTCGTTCTACGAGGCTATCCAGTTTATCTGGTTTACCCAGAACTTAGCAAACATTAATTATCAAAGGAGCGTTTTAGCGCTAGGTCGATTAGATCAAATATTATGGCCCTTTTACAAACGAGATGTTATCGAAAAACAAATTGTCTCTAAGGAATTTGCCTTAGAATTAATAGAAGAATTAAATCTAAAGTTGACATGGAATGTGACCATCTTGCCCACTGATTTTACCATGGTGGCAAATGCACTGGGACAAAATACCCAAACAATAACAATTTCCGGCATAGATCCCGAAACGGGTGAGGATGCAACAAACGAACTTTCTTATTTATTTTTGGACGCGTATCGGAATGTCAAATGTTTGACCACGGATTTATCGGTTAGAATTAATAAGAACACTCCACAAACATTCTTCAAGGAGGCACTCAAGGTGTTTCGTTCTACTTCGGGAATTGCGTTCTATAACGACGAAGTGATAATTCCGGGTTTACAAAAAGCAGGATACGAATTAAAGGACGCTCGAAATTATGTGCTAATAGGATGCGTAGAACCAACTGGTCAAGGTAATAGCTTTTCAGCCACGGGGAGAATGTTCATGAATTTGCCGGGTGTCCTTGAGTTAACGCTAAATAACGGATATAGTAACTTTTCAAAACAATATGATGGACTAAAGACGGGCGATCCGAAGGAATTTAAAACCTTTAATGAACTGTACGAAGCTTTTAAACGCCAACTTGATTATAACATACAATATTCAGTAGCAATCGCTAAAGTCGGCGACATCGAAGCGATGAAATACTTCCAACATCCTTTGATATCCGCGACCTTAGATGGATGTATGAAAAATGGAAAAGATTATGTTTGCGGAGGTGCAAAATATAATTATTCTTCGATCACAGCATATGGATTTGCGACTCTAGTTGATTCGTTTTATAGTATAAAGAAAGTAGTATACGATGAAAATTTATACACTCTTCCTGAATTTGTTAATATCCTCAATTCTGATTATGATGATCACGAAGCTCTGAGACAAAAATTAATTAATAAATATCCAAAATGGGGAAATGATGTAGAAGAAATCGACAATATGGCAAACGATCTATGGGACTTATTTTGCTCAAAGGTTGCCCAACATACCCCCGAAAGAGGGGGAAGATATTCTGCTGGAGCTTACTCAATGGGCATTCATGTCATGGAAGGATTTTTTACTCGACCAAGTGCTGACGGGAGAAAAGCTTTAGAGCCGATTTCAAATAGTCTCTCACCAGTAAATAAAGTGGAAAAAAACGGAATCACCGCTGCTTTAAACTCTATTGCGAAATTAAATTACGATCTAGCTAACAATGGGATCGCAGTTAATGTTAGGTTTAATCCGTTAAATTTAGAGGGAGAAGAAAAGCTTACAAAATTTTATAGTCTTCTCAAAGGTTATTTTGATAAGGGAGGTATGCAAATTCAACCAAATGTTGTGTCTTCCGAAACTTTAATTGACGCTCAAAAACATCCCGAAAATTATCCGGATTTAATCGTAAAAGTAGGGGGTTATAACGCAACTTTTGTAGACTTGGGAAGACCTATCCAAGACGATATCATTGATAGACTAGAAAATAAAATTTAATACTCCATTTTGAATGGATTAATAAAAGAAAAAAAAATTGGGTTTTAATATATTTTAATTTTCATTTGTAATCAAAAACCACTTTACTTTCTAATAAGGAATATTATCTTTAAAGGCATTAAAGTAGAAATATTGTAAAAAGCAATCTTAACCGTATAACCCTTTGCTCCTTTTATAAATAGTCAATAACTTTATTGCGGGAGTCTCCTCTATAGAAGTATCGATATCTATAACCGCAGGCATCTTTGCGTCTATCGCTCTTTTAAAGGCTCCTTTTAGTTCTTTGTAATCCGTAATTTTCTCAGCATAGCATCCATAACTCTTAGCAATTTCAGCGTAATTCGTATATGGCAAGTCCACATCACAATATCGTTTCCCAAGATTTATTTTTTGATTATTCTTTATCATAGACCAGCAACTATTATTTGAGATGAGACATATAATGGGGATTTTATATCTAACGGCAGTTTCCAATTCTTGAGCGTTGAAGAGAAAGCTCCCATCACCTGATATACATACAACGGGATTATCTGGTTTTGCTAACTTCGCTCCAATTGAATAAGGGATCCCCACACCAAGATGCCCCATAGCTGTTGGAAACAGATATCCTCGGGGAAAACGTGGAAAATGACTAATTAATATATGCGAAAAGACCATGATATCACCACCGTCTATGATGTAAATCGTATTCGAAGGAAAAAAGTTATAGATTTCCAAAACGAGTTTTTGAGGTATTAGTGGTGTTTTATCGGACTCAAGCAATTTATTCATTTGCTTCAGATCTCCATTATAATTACCCTGGATACTATTATTCCATTTTTTCCATTGTGTGATCTTGTCTTTTGTAAGATTTTTTTCCATTTTCGCTAATAATTGATTGATAACGCTCTTAGCGTCAGCCACAATTCCGATCTCAGCGGATCTATTTTTTCCTATTTCTGTAGGATCAATATCAATTTGAACAATTTTTTGATTTTGATTCCATATAGGAGCATCTCCGAACAAAACTGTATGGTCCCATTTACAACCAAATGATAGGACTAAGTCCGCATTTGAAGCTGCTGTTCGGTACATATTCATTGCTAAATATGAGCCAAAATATGTTCTCTCATTCCTTGAGATCGATCCTATACCGTTGATCGTAGTACCAGCTGGAATTGTATATTTATTTGATAATTCAATCAATTCTTTTGAGGCTTCTGAGGCGATTACGCCGCCTCCTGCTATTATGATAGGTTTGGAAGCCTCTTTAAGGAGATCTAATATAGAGTCAAGTTCTTGTTCACTCGCTCTAGTTTTGACTTTTGGACGGTATTCATTAGGATGTTTAATCTTATTTAACACGGTTTTATCAGCAGTTCTTACTAATGCTGTTTCGCGAAATTCTAAATAAACTGGACCTCTCCTCCCCGACATTGCGGTCTTTATAGCTTTTTGAACAGCGTCAGGAATCTCCCCCGGTTCTTCAACGGTTATTTGAGCTTTTGTAATAGGGTCAATAATAGCTCTCTGGTCCAAACAACCTTGGATTATGCCTTTATTATCGAACATTTTTCCAACTTGGGCACTGATTACTAAAAGAGGTATTGAATCTGACCAAGCTGTGGCGACAGCAGGAACCATATGCATAAATCCTGGACCAACGGTTCCCATACAAACTCCGATATCTCCGGAAACTCTAGCATAAGCGTCCGCAGCGTGCGTTCCACCTTGTTCGTGGCGAACCATTATGGTATTTATCCCCTCATCTCTTCCGAAACGATAAATTGCGTCGTAAATTCTTAGTATTTCTGCACCAGTAATCCCAAATAAGTATTTAACACCTTCTGTTATTAAGCATTTGACTAAAAGCTCTCCACCATCTATATCTTTTTGAGACATTTTGAAATTCACTTATATTATAGTTAAAATGTAATCTATTATGAAAAGATCTTAATTCCTACTCAGTTTTTTCAATAAATAAATTACAGATTTAATTGAAACATCTTTTAAAAAATACAAGAATTAAAAGGATTTTCCGATAAGAATTGGTTTTTTTTTGAGGGAATTATTATTTTTTTTCAATTTATATAGAAAACAGCTTTTAATGGAGCTCCAACAGCTATTATCTTACTTCCTTGAATAAAATTCTTATTCAATTATTCAAAGGGATCTTTATGTTGCTTGAGATATTCATCAAGCAAGGGAGCATTTACATCTCTTTGAGATAAAATCGGACTTTTTACTTTCCAATCGATATTCAGCGATGGGTCGTTCCAATATACTTCTCTTTCCAAACTTGGATCATAATAATTTGACACCTTATATTCGATTTCTGCGTAATCTGATAACACAGAAAAACCGTGTGCAAACCCAACAGGTATTAAAATTTGGAGATAATTTTCCGCTGAAAGGCTAGTTCCCACCCATTTTTTAAAATTTGGAGATTGCGGGCGTATGTCAATCACGACATCCCAAATCTTTCCACATACACATCTGATTAACTTGACTTGTCCTGGATAAGCTTGAAAATGCAATCCTCTCACTGTGTTTTTCAAAGATCTCGAATGATTATCTTGGACGAACTTCCAGTCAATACCAAGTTTTTTATATTTTTTATAAGAATAAGACTCAAAAAAGAAACCGCGTTCATCCGTATACACGTCAGGTTCGATAATACATACTTCTGGAAGTTCAGTTTTAATTTTTCTCATTATTATTCTATTATTTAGAAAAAATAAAAAAATTTCACAAGACTCGATATAAGAATTAAAAAAATCAGAAAATGAAAATAATTTAATACAAACCATCAAAAGAATTAAGTTATTTAATCCTCGATTTTTTCAAACATCTTTTTTGAGCATCTACAGCGAGGGCATTTAAAATTATTGTCTTGTTCCTCAAACGAGCATTCTCTATTATCGTCTATATAAAGGTATCGACATTTTTTACATCTATAAACTGGAATGGTATTAACCTCCTAAATATTAGTTTTTTTACAACTCCATCTTTTCAAAAGCATCTTTTGAACTTCCACATTTACACTTCCAGTCTTCAGGTAAACTTTGGAACGCAATTTCTTTTTTAGCGTCGTCATATTCAAACCCACAATTAGTACATTTCCATTTGTAAAAACCCAGCGCTTCCCGAAGCTCTTTCTCGTTGACTTGAGATTCTATATTACGATTAACAAAAGGAACTGATTTTTTTTCACCAAAAAGGATAGCTCCTTTGAGTTTATTGTCTTTAAGAATAATTTTTTTGTAACAATTGCTTTTTTTATCAATACTCTTTAATATTTCCCAACCCGAACCGACACCTTCGGTATCTTCGGGATCGAATATTCCAATTGATGTGAGATCGATACCAACTATTTTTAAAGTATTTTTTGGAACTGTTCCGTGGTATTCTTTGTCTTTTAGCCCTAAAACGGATGCAGCAATTATTTTTGATTGTTCGATACAAGCAGGAATTATCCCCCAAGTCTGACTTTTAAATTCGATGCAATCGCCAACTGCGTAGATATTGTCTGCACTGGTCCGTAAATATTCGTTGACTATGATTCCTCTATTCGTTTCTATTTTAGCATCTTCAGCCAAATCTATTCTCGGTCTTACTCCCGCTTGAACTAAAACTATATCTGCATTGAATTCTCGTCCGTCTTTTAATTTGATGCCTTCCACTTTTTTTTGACCTAATATTTCCTCAGTTGCAGCGTCTAAAACTACTTCAATACCCATTTTCTTAATCTCTTCTTTCAGAAAATTTCCACAGTCTGCATCTAATTGTTTTGGTAATAATCTGGGAAAAAATTCTACTACGGTGGTGTCGAGATCGCAATTTCTTATTTGTCTTGACAGTTCCAATCCTAAAAGACCCCCTCCTATTATAATCGCCTTCTTAACTCCCTTCTTTTGTATATAGTTTTTTATTTCTAAGGCGTCATCAATGTTTCTTAATGTAAATAAACCCTTACATACCATCTCTTTAGCATTCCTAATCGGAGGGATATTAGGATAGCTCCCGGTAGCAATGATGAGTTTATCGTAATCAATCGGGTTGTCTTTTTCCTTGAGAAAAATATGTTGGTGTCTCTGATGAATTTTCTCCACAGAAGAATTGAGATGTAAGTCTATATTTTTTTTCTTATGCCATTTCTCGTCAAATACTATTAATTCTTCTATTGTAATCTCTTCGGATATTAATTCTGGCAGTTTGATTCGAGTATAATAAGGATAATCTTCTCTTGAATACATATCAATTTCTACATCTTCGTTTTGATTTCTAATATTTTGCGCAGAAAAAGTGCCCGCAACACCGTTTCCTATAATGACGACTTTCATAGACTTAATACGATATACATTTTATTTAAGGTTTTTACTACTACATTATAAAAGTCTAACCTATTTATTTTAACAAATTCAAGAGAAACATAAGAATTAACTATAAAGTAAACTCTAAATCTCATCTTCATAAATCCTTTACGGAACATAGCTGGATCGATTTTCCACAACCCTGGCAACCGAGCTTGGTTTTGTAAAGCGCATAAGAACAATTAAAGCAGAATAAAGCTTCACATTTGGAACAATAATATCAATAATCTTTAATCTCTTTATCCACATCAAGCAATGTTTCCTTTCTATATGATAATCGATTTCGACCTTACTATATTCCTTGGTTTTTTTTGCATTCTTTAGCTTCTCAATAAGCATTTTATCTTCATTTCTCAAAACTTGAGTATCGCAGAACATACACACCTTTCCCTTTTTATTTAATGTTTCCGGACAATGCTTACAGTAAAGAGCTGAGCACTTTGGACATAAATAATTATAATTCTTATTTTCTAGTCGGCACCTTGTACATACACCTTTCTTCTTAACTCTCCTAATTCCACAATGTCAAGTGTTTTTTTTTAAAAAATCCTAAAAATAATCCTATAATTAGATTGCTTAATTTGAATAAGACATAAGGGAAGATTATTAGAATCATTTAGTTAAGAAAATTTAATACTCTTAAGTCACTAGCGTAATCAACTGCATATAATATCTACTCATATAGAATATATATATTGCTTTATGCCATTTGTTTTATACTATTAATAACCCACAGTTTAAAAGCCATATCCTTATTCTCTGAATTTAGTTGAACATGTTCGAGAAAATTAATATTAATTACTTTAGTTTTTTATAGACTATGACAGAAGTAGAAAAAAAAACGAAAAGACTAAGAAAAATAATTAAAATTGACGAGGATTTGTGTACCGGATGTGGGAAATGCGTAATCGCTTGTGCTGATGCTTAAGGTATTCTTAGGTGGCATAAAAGGCGCATTACAAATTATTGACGGCAAAGCAAAAATCGTCAGTGAAAAATATTGCGATGGCTTGGGGGCGTGTATCGGCGAGTGCCCTGAGGGAGCTCTTGTAATAGAGGAGAGAGAAGCATATGAATTTGATGAAGATGCGGTAAACGAATATTTAGAATCAAAAATTCAAACCAAATCTGTTTTGGATAATGATGAACCAACAGTGCAATGTTCTTGTCCATCGTCTGCTCCTATGGTTTTTGAAGCGCCCTGGGAAGATTTAGATTCCTCAGACGATATTAAATCCGCATTACGACAATGGCCTACCAAGTTAAGATTGGTGAATCCAAATGCGCCCTATTTTGATAATAAAGAGCTATTGATTGTTTCTGACTGCTCTCCAGTTGCATTTGGCGATTTTCATCGTAAAATCTTGAGGGGTAAACCAATTATTACTATCTGTCCAATGTTAAATTTAGGACCTAAGGAGTTGGTAAAATTGGAAGAGATCTTAGCCAAAAATCCCATAACCAAAATCATATTGGTCCTAATGGAAGTTCCATGTTGTCAAAAAATCAAGTTTCTAATAGAACCAATTTTAGAGAATTTGATGCGAGAAATAATAGTTGAAGAAATTACAATTTCCAAGGACGGAAGACTGCTCGAATAGTAAAATTGGTTAATGCTCTATCAAAACTTTTTTCTTAATTATTTTTCTAAGCATTACAGACAAAGAGGACTTTGATTTTCCTAATTTGTTTGCTAGTTCCTCCAAGGATATCTCTCTCGGGACTTCGAAAAAACCTTCTCGAATTGCTCTTTCAAGTACGTTTCTTTCTTCAATGTTCAATCTGTATTTCTCATCCACAATGTTGTAAGGCGCATTTCCAATACGTAATAATTTAAATTTAATATTCTTTTCTTCAAACATAGTGAGAAGCTCGTCGATTCTTTCTCGTGATGAGATTAATTTCCAATATGCAAAGCCGTCTTTCACTTTGACTGGAAAATCCACCAGTACTCCACATTTTATAACGCTATAAAGCAAGTAAGGATCCATCGTTTTCACGTTAAATCTTACTTTCGTTTCGTCTCTTTCGAGAATGCTTAATTCGTATACAGAAGGGTGATTCTCTATTCCTTTAAGTATTTCCTCGATGTTATAATGGATAATCTCTATTATTGCGTTTCCAA